>JASJGT010000165.1:0-5848 GCA_033791405.1 Desulfuromusa sp. | reverse complement strand
CTTGATTGATGTTGTTTTTGAGTGCGACAAAACCGTTATAGATGATGACGAAGAAAATAATAATCCCAAGCACTATTAGTAGAATAATTCCTAGTGTAATCAAACCACCCATAATCTGTCTCCTTTTTGGTTTTAGTAGTGATTATTTTAAATAATTCAGCAGCAAATAGATTGTTCCACCCGTGGCTCCTGCTGCAGCCAAAAACAGCGGAATGCTGTAGTAAAGATAACGTGCTGTTAGGCCATCTTCTGAATGAGTTTCGGTAATGATCAGGGGATGACCTTTTTTCTTGCCGATAATAATATGTTCTTCCTGTTTTTTCCGCTGTTGCTTATTTAGTAGCGATTTGCGCATTACCTTTTCTTCAACTGCTGCACGGGCGGTATCCCATTCATCTGCACTGATTTCGCCATCACCGTCATGATCAAATTGTTGCAGGTTCTGTGGATTTTGCTTCAACTCACGCAGAGCTTCAATTTTTTGCTCCGCCAGAGTTGGTCCTTCAGCTTTCTTGACCGAAGCATACCCCAGAACATAAAGGAGGGTTCCGTCAATAACAATTTCTTCAACCCATTTATCGCTGCTGTTGCCATTGAGTCGCATCAATCCAACCTGCCCGGGTGTCCCTTCCTGTTTTGATCCGGCGCTGACTCGACATCCTGCCGGGTCAATCTCAACCCTGCCAGTATCATCTTCAAGCATGAAAGGAACGTTGTCACTACTACTGATGCTACTCACTTTCCATTGATCATTTTTATTGCGGCGGTATTTGGTCAACCGATAAAAAACGCACGGAGTATGTGACATGGGAGAAAGAAGGGCGAATTTGCGAATTGCCTCCCCTTTGACCTCAACCATTCCCATGGCAACGGAACGGACTTTGCTGGTCGGGGTATTTTCCATCTGTCGCTTCATGCGCAAAAAATAGAAAGCATACCAGAACAATAACATGGCGATGATGAAGGGGACGGCGCCCGAGGCAAAGGCGTAATAGGCCCCCTTATTTAACAGATCGCTGTCATTGGCTTCGAGCAAAAAGAAGAATGCTACTACGACAACAGCTCCGGCACTACCAAACCAGAAGCGGGGATTAGACCAGCCGAGTCCAGATTTCGCCGGTGGGGGAGGTGGAAGCCCTGGATCTGAAGTGTCTTTGGAATCATTCGAAGAGCTTTTTGTATTGTCAGCTGCAGCATCAATTTCGGCAGAGATATCTTCAGCTATCGGCAGGATTTCATCCAAATGACCTTCAACAGCAAGTGCCGGATTCTGCATCAGTATGGCCGCTGTGACAGCCCCACTTAGATCGTTTTCTTTTTCTTGTTGTGGGGGGGTGATGGGTCCAGATTTTATCAGATCCGCCATCAACCAACCATAGCGTGCCAGACTGAGCAGGTTCTGCCGTTTGGTTTCAGGATTATCCGGTTCGTCCCGACGGAGAGTACAACCGGGGAGGTTGACCAAGCCAAAATCGGTTTGCAGATGAAACTCCCCGGCATATTCCTCAGCCAGTTTGAGAACCTGCTCAAGATTTTGTTTGCTACTGAGAGTTGCACGATCACCCAGCCCTTTTGGATCGAACTTCCCGGGGAAAATGCGCACGGCATCTTCGACCTCCATTTTTTCATCAAGCCGGTAGAGATCAAGAACCGGCTCTCCCTGCAAGATAACTTTGTGAACTTTATTCTCTTCCAGGTGGCGAATATCATCTCGGCCACGGTAAGCGTGACTGGAAAGGAGTTGCTTGACACTTTTGTCCGCAAGCTCTCCTGTCGTTTCGGCAAAAATAGCCAGAATGGTTGCACCTTTGGGGAAAATGACCTCTTTTTTCTGGCAACCAAAGATGATTTGATTTGAACTTATTTGTAAATTGCGAATTTTAAGAGGAACGAATCCCGATTTAGAGGGTTCTACCAGCCAATGAATATAACCAGTGCCTTGTAAGAATCCTGAAATTTTTACCAGTGTTTCCCGTTGTCCCTTGGTCAACAGGGATAGCCCTTGACCAGTCAGGCGCTGACGGCACTGGTAGATGTCGAGATGAAACTTCTGCGACAGCTCTTTGAGAATTTCAGGTAGATTCTCGGGAGGGTTCTGTTGTTGTTCAACAATCAGATAGTTTGGTTGAGACATTTTTTCAATCATCCGCGGAATTAATAGATTTTGTTAATTTACATGATTTAAGGAATTTAATCAAGTGATAATGAAATTTTGGAATGGCAATAGAAACGTGAGAATGTGAAAAAATGCCCCAGGATTACCCTAAGTGAGGCAAGATCCACCTGTCGGTTGAGACTATGACAAAGCCAGCAGAAAGGGTTTCTCCAACAGTTCTTTCAGGTGATTTAGAAAAAGGGCTCCATCAGCACCATTGATGACCCGATGATCAAAACCGAGGACCAGATTCAGCATAGTGCGTGGAATAAACTGATCCTGCTGCCAGACCGGCTCAATAGTCGCTGTTCCGGCTCCTAATATTGCAATCTCCGGCCAGTTAATAATCGGGAACAAACTGTCAATCCCCATCCCGCCAAGACTACTCAGGCTCATGCCTGCACCCCACAGCTGTTCAGCGCTAAACTGATTTTGCCGCCCCGCTTCCGTCAGTCTCTGTAGTTGTTCAGCCAGTTGGAGCAACGATAATTGATTCACATTTTGCAACACTGGAACCAACAGGCCACGTGGCGTATCGACAGCGAGGCCAAGATGAATCTCTTTCTTGATCACCAGCTCTTCCGCTAGTTCATCAAAACAGGCATTGAATTTGGGAAACTGTTGCAGGGTTTGCGCTAGAGCCTTGAGTAAAAAAACAGTTAAACTGAGTTTTTGATTTTCATCGATTTGGGTCTTTTGTTTCTCTCTGATTTCTTCGAGTTGCGTGATATCGACTTTGATTTGCAACCAGGCATGGGGGATTCTTTCCCATGAATTAGTCATATTTCTGGCTGTTGCTCGGGCGATTCCACCGAGTGGTTGTCTTTCTATTGCCGTGACTTCGGAGAAATCTGGTAACAGGTCGAACTGTTTTTGGCTCGCTGTTCCTTGTGTTTGGACAAAAGCTTTGATGTCTGCGCAGGAAACTCTGCCGCCTTCAGCGCTACCTGCTATCCGGTTGATGGAAGTGCCGAGTTCCCGAGCCAGTCGCTGTGCGGATGGCCCTGCGTAGGCTGCGGCGATTATAGAGGTTAGTCTGATAGGTGGAATTGCTGAGGCTGCCCCCGGTTTTGATGTTTCTGCCGGCTTGTCAATGGTTTCAATATCTTTCTCCGGTAGAGGATAATCTGGATCTTGTATAGTCTCAGGTTGTATCGATTCATCCACAAAATCCTGAACAGAAATATTTGCAAACCGCTGACCCGGTTCGATTTTATCACCCTCGTTGACAAGTAATTCCTGAATAATTCCAGCGTCTTCAGCGGGAACCTCAAGGACAACCTTGTCCGATTCAACCTCGATCAACATTTGCCCGACGTCAACCCTGTCACCAACGGCAACTTCAATCCGGGTGACAAAACCCTGGTCAATATTTTCTCCCATTTCCGGCATAAATACTGGATGGTTCATCTTCTGATCCTCAGCGGGCAGCTGCATCGGGGTTATTGGGATTGATGGATAATTTTTTGCCTGCATCCAACAGTTTCTTTTTACTCATGTCTCCTTGCCGGTAAAGGTTTTCCAGTACAGAGTAAGCAATATGCTCAGCACTGACTTCAAAGAACTCCCGAAGTGATTCTCGCGATTCACTGAGTCCATAGCCGTCAGTTCCCAGTACTGTCATCTTTCCAGGAATCCAAGGCCGGATGCTGTTTGGAAGAGCTTTCAAATAGTCGCTGGAGGCAACAAAAATATCTTTGGTTTCAGTAAAAAGCTGCTGTAGATAAGGAATTTTTTCAACATTGCCTGGATGGAGACGGTTGGTGCGTTCGCAGTTGATCGCATCCCGATAAAGCTCCGAATAACTGGTAACACTCCAGATATTTGCAGCCAGACCGAATTGCAGCAGCAGTTCTGCTGCCCGGAGAGCCTGTTGTAACATCACTCCGCTGGCAAGGAGATGGATTCGATGTTTCTGTTTCTGGGTTATTGCGGCCTCTTTAAAGCAGTAAATCCCTTTGATGATTTGCTCTGTCAGGTTAGTTTGTTCCGGTATTGCTGGCATCGGATAGTTTTCATTATACAGAGTGATATAATAAAAAATATTTTCTTGCTGGTTATACATCCGTTCAATACCGTCACGCAGAATGACTGCCAGCTCGTAGGCAAAAGCTGGGTCATAACTTTTCAGATTGGGGAATGCGCCGGCCAAAACATGGCTGTGGCCATCCTGATGCTGCAATCCTTCACCATTCAAAGTGGTGCGTCCAGCTGTGCCACCAAACAGGAAGCCGCGACAGAGCATGTCACCGCAGGCCCAGATCATATCCCCGACCCGCTGAAAACCAAACATCGAGTAAAAAACGTAGAAAGGAATTGTTGGGATTCCATGCACGGCATAGGCTGTTCCTGCGGCAAGGAATGAGGCCATGGCACCGGTTTCGCAGATCCCTTCCTGGAGAATTTGACCATCTTTGGTTTCTCGATAGGGGAGCAAGCTGCCAGCATCAACCGGCTGGTAGCGTTGCCCAACCGACGAATAAATACCAACCTCTTTGAACAGACCATCCATCCCGAAGGTGCGGGCTTCATCCGGGACAATCGGAACTATGAAGCGACCAAGGTCTTTATCTTTTAGTAAGCGTGACAGCATCCGGACAAAGGCGATGGTGGTGCTCGCTTCCCGCTCTCCAGTTCCAGCCAGAAATTCCTGAAAAATTGACAGTTTTGGCGTCTGAACGGCAGGGCAGTTGACTATCCGGCGGGGGATGAATCCCTGTAGATCTTTGCGTTTTTGCTGGAGGTAACGCATCTCTTCACTGTCGTCTGCCGGTCGATAAAATTCTGCACGATCAATTTCTTCCTTTGTCAGAGGAATCCCCCATCGGGCAGCACAATCACGTCTTTCTTCCACACTGAAGTGTTTTTTCTGATGACTGGTATTGCGTCCCTGTGCAGCAGCACCCAAACTATCTCCTTTGACCGTTTTGATCAAAATAACCGTTGGTTTCTGCTGGCTCTGACAAGCTTGATGGTACGCGGCATAGATTTTTTTTGGATCCTGCCCACCCCGTTTGATGGCACGTAATTCACCATCAGTTAAGGATGACATCATTTTTCGTAGAACCGGATTATTTTCAATCCAGTGCTCGCGTTGCAGATCACCACTGGAGACCGAATACATCTGGTAATCACCATCCAGGGCTTCTTCCATGCGGCGATGCAGAGCCCCAGTTGTATCCTGATCCAGCAGGGTATCCCAACCGCCGCCCCAGATAACTTTGATGACATTCCAGTCGGCACCACGGAAACTCCGCTCCAATTCCTGGATGATCTTGCCATTGCCACGAACTGGACCATCGAGACTTTGCAGGTTGCAGTTGACAACCATAACCAGGTTGTCCAGATTATCCCGCGACGCCATATTAATCGTGCCACGAACTTCAGGTTCATCAGTTTCGCCGTCACCGACGAAGCACCAGACCCGACCGCCATTTTTCGGCTTTAATCCTCTGTTTTCCAGGTATTTCATGAACCGGGCTTGATAAATTGCCGTTGGTGTCCCAAGTCCCATGGAACTGCTTGGAACCTGCCAGAAATCTGGCATATTACGTGGATGTGGATAAGAAGAGAGACCGCCTCCTGGCTGCAACTCGCGGCGGAAATTTTTCAATTGTTGTTCGCTTAAGGAGCCTTCCAGAAAAGCCCGAGCATAAACACCGGGGGCCGCATGGGGTTGAACCAGCAACAGGT
>JASJGT010000164.1:0-4773 GCA_033791405.1 Desulfuromusa sp. | reverse complement strand
ATGTCTCTTGATCGGCATGCGATTGATCAGCTTGGCATCCCCGGTGTGGTCTTGATGGAGAATGCCGGACGGGCTTGCAGCAATCTGTTTGCGGATAAATATAATGATTACTTTCCAGGTTCAGTGCTGGTTCTCGCAGGGCGTGGAAATAACGGTGGTGATGGCTATGTCATGGCTCGGATTCTCTCCGAGCGTGGTTGGCGGGTGACGACTCTGGTTCTTGGGTTGGAAGAAGCTATCGCTGGTGATGCCAAAGTAATGCTGAATATCATCCGCAAGTTGGGTCTGCCAATCAGTTTTGTTGACGACATCTCTAGCTTACGGAATAGTTTTGTCGAAACAGCACCCACCCTTATTATTGATGCAATTTTTGGCACCGGTCTAAATTCTGATGTGCGTGGATTACAGGCCGAAGCGATAACCCTCATCAATGATTCGGTATCACTGGTATTTTCTGTGGATATCCCCTCTGGGGTTGATAGTTCGACTGGTCGAGTCTGTGGGCTTGCAGTGAAGGCCGACCTGACAGCCACTTTTGATCATGCAAAGATTGGTCATGGTAGTCAGCCGGGTGCAGTTTATGCTGGAGATCTGGAAGTTGTTGATATCGGAATTCCGCTGACAGGGCGGCAAGACTTCTCCAGCAATGTCCATCTTCTTGAAGAATTAGAAGTTCAATCCCTCCTCCCTGATCGCTCAGCTGTGGGTCATAAAGGAAAGTTTGGTCATCTGTTGGTGCTTGCTGGTTCGCCCGGAAAAACTGGTGCGGCAGCCTTGGCTGGAAATGCAGCAGTACGCAGTGGTTGTGGATTGGTGACTGTCGCTACACCGGCGGCAGTTCATGATATTATAGAAGTAAAATTGACCGAAGCGATGAGCACCCCCCTTGCCGACCAGGATGGATTGATCTCTTTGCAGGCACAATCGCAAATTGAACAATTGCTGGCTGATCGACAGGCTCTGGCCGTTGGCCCCGGTTTGGGACAAAGTGGCGAGCTGACTGAATTGATCAAGTTGTTGGTCACTTCTCGGACAGTGCCGATGGTTATTGATGCCGATGGTTTAAATCTGTTGGCGGGGCAGTTGGAGTGTCTGCAAGGGTGCAGTGATCAACCATTGATCTTGACCCCGCACCCCGGAGAGATGGCACGCCTTACCGGTTTTACGGTGGGGGAAATTGAAGCAAATCGGTTTGAAGTTGCGCAGAGTTTTGCTGCTAAATATGGAGTTGTTTTATTACTGAAAGGGGCACGTACAATCATTGCCGCGCCCGATGGTCGAGTCAATATTAATTCCACCGGGAATGATGGGCTGGCCAGCGGTGGCAGTGGTGATGTTCTGACCGGTTTGATCGGTGGATTATTAGCGCAAGGTTTGGATGGTTTTTCTGCTGCAACTCTGGGTGCCTGGTTGCATGGTCGAGCCGCAGAGCTGGTGGCTGATTTCCAGGGAACTGCCGGGATGGCTGCCTCTGATTTACTTCCTCAACTACCGGTTGCCCGACAGGGGTTACTGAAAGGAGTCTACTAATGGTGACTGCACGAGATATTATGACTGAAGAGATCGTTTCGGTCACGCTGGGAACCAGTTTGAAGGATTTGGCCAAAATATTTGTTGAAACCCGCTTCAGCAACCTGCCGGTTTTGGATGACGCAGGAAACCTGGTTGGGATTATTAGCGAGACAGATTTGATTGAGCAACACAAACCCCTCCATATCCCGACAGTTATGACCATATTTGATTGGGTTTTTACGGTTGGCAGCGAAAAACGCTTTCAGGAAGAGGTTGATCGGGTGACAGCAGCTACCGTCGGCGAGCTGTATCGCAAAGATCCAGTGACTTGCTCACCTGATGCCACAGTTCGCGAATTGGCTGGATTGATGAGCCAGCATAAAGTTCATTTGTTACCTGTTGTCGATGATGGGAAAATGGTTGGTGTGCTGGCTCGCCTTGATTTGATCCGGGTGATGGAAAATTGAAATTGGGATCAATTGTCAGTGACGGAGAACCACAGACACTAGAGTTTGGAAAAAAATTGGGGCGGTTGTTACAACAACCGACTCTAATTCTACTACAGGGCGATTTAGGTGCAGGTAAAACGGTTTTTGCACGAGGGGTTGCCCGTGGTTTGGGTGTTGATCCACACATTCCGATTACCAGTCCAACCTTTACCCTGATGAATCATTATCAAGCGCGGCTCAGTCTCTATCACTTTGATCTGTATCGCTTGTCTGATCCCGATGAATTGATTGAACTTGGTTTTGATGATTATGCTTATGGATCAGGGGTGGCTCTGATTGAATGGCCGGAAAAGTTGGGAAACTCAGAAACTCCAGGATTATGGGTCAATTTAAAACGAATAGATGATGAGCGACGCGAGATAATTTTTTCTTTTCAGGGGGAAGAAAATAAAGAGTTGGTTGTTGTCTTGCGAAAACTTTGTGGATAAAGATCTAGAAAATAAATTATTTGAGACTGAAGGGTATGAGCTGATGGATAGAGTTTTATTGTATGACACTACTTTAAGAGATGGGACTCAGGCTGAAGACATCTCGTTTCAGGTTGAGGATAAGGTGCGGATTGCTAAACGGCTGGATGATTTGGGGATCGACTATATTGAAGGTGGATGGCCGGGTTCAAATCCGAAAGATATCACTTTCTTTCAGGCAATCCAGAACGAGACTCTTAAGCATAGTAAGGTCGCTGCTTTTGGCTCAACTCGACGCGCCAAAGTGACTCCTGCTGAAGATAATAATATCCAGATGTTGATAGAGGCTAAACCCGATACGGTGACAATCTTTGGGAAAACTTGGGATTTTCATGTTCGTGAGGCGCTGAGAATCTCTCTGGATGAAAATCTGGAATTGATCAATGATTCACTTGTCTATCTGAAGGAGCGGGTCGGTGAGGTCATTTATGATGCCGAACATTTTTTTGATGGATATAAAGCCGATTCAGAATATGCACTGAAGACCCTGCAAGCTGCAGCTGACGCCAAAGTTGACTGTATTGTCCTTTGCGATACCAACGGTGGTACGCTTCCTCATGAATTTCCTGCTATCATGGCGGCGGTGCAGAAAGCAGTATCGACTCCGCTTGGTATCCATGCCCATAATGATAGTGGCTGCGCGGTGGCAAATTCACTGGTAGCGGTCGATTGTGGTGCAGTTCATGTGCAAGGAACCATCAATGGGTTTGGTGAGCGTTGCGGCAATGCCGATCTTTGCTCAATAATTCCATCATTAAGTCTGAAGATGGGGCATGAATGCCTTGGTGAGGGTAAATTAGCCACTTTGCGCAGTGCCTCACGTTATATTTACGAATTGGCCAATCTGACACCAAATAAACATCAGCCCTATGTCGGCAATTCAGCTTTTGCCCATAAGGGGGGTGTTCATGTCTCAGCGATTCAACGTCATCCCGAAACCTATGAGCATATTCGTCCAGAATTAGTAGGAAATCAAACTCGAGTTTTGGTTTCTGATTTATCCGGTCGTTCCAATATTCTTGTCAAAGCAGAAGAATGTGGTATTAAACTCGACAGTAAAGATCCAGTAACACTGGAAATTCTTGAAGACATCAAGGAAATGGAAAACCAGGGGTTTCAATTTGAAGGGGCGGAAGCGTCTTTTGAATTGTTGATGTTGAAGGCCATGGGAAAACTCAAACACTACTTTTCTGTGACTGCGTTCAGGGTGATTGATACCTTGCGTGAAAGTGATCAAGAACCTGTCTCGGAAGCAACCATCAGGGTAAAAGTTGGTGGTAAGATTGAACACACCGCTGCCGATGGAAATGGTCCGGTTAATGCCCTGGATTCTGCTATGCGTAAGGCGTTGATCAGTTTTTACCCACAGATTGGCGATGTGAAATTACTTGATTATAAGGTCCGGGTTTTGCCGGCTAGCCAGGGAACAGACTCGGTGATCAGGGTATTGGTTGAGTCTGGCGATCATGATTCACGCTGGGGGACTGTAGGTGTTAGTAGTAACGTCATTGATGCTTCATATCAGGCACTTGCTGATTCGTTGATTTATAAGCTATATAAAGATAATCAGTAGTTAAGAGGGTTTACCTCTCTTTTAACGGCTCTGCTTTCCCTAGGCATGAGCCGTTTTTTTATGTCAAAAAAACTTTTCGTCAATTAATTAACGTTTTTTGGAGATAGTCAATTAATTGGCGGTCTTGATTTGAGGTATTCTTGGTGTTCTTTAAAGCAAAGAGTAAGACAATCTCTATCTCACCGCCTTTGGGTTGAGAAATGGCTATTTTATTAATCGTCATTATAATGACGAAAAGATAACAATTTTTCTTCAGTTTAAGTGAAATGAATAGAATGGTTCTAGTCGTTTAGAAAACTTCGTTTCTCTGTTCTATTTAACCTATTGAAATTAAAGATAATATTATATTTTAAGCTGTCACTCATCCCTATCATTAAAATTTGGCACGACTCATGTATTAATGAGTTGCATAAGTTCTTTTATCAGTTAGTGGTGTTCATACCTTAATTATGGGGGTAAAAGATGAAATGTCCAAAATGTAAAGGAAGGATGTATACCGAGAAGTATTATGATTTTGTGCGAGTCTTTGATGCTTGGAAATGCAGTGCCTGTGGAGAAGTTATTGATCCCGTTATCCTCGCCAATCGGTCGCGCCATAATACCCACTAGTGTTGTGGGAGGTTAGACCTTTTATCTTAAAGTTCACACGACCGTAGTTAATATTACGGTCGTGTGAATGACAAAAAAGAACACTTAATCAGCCAAGAAATGG
>JASJGT010000163.1:0-3044 GCA_033791405.1 Desulfuromusa sp. | reverse complement strand
GGCCGTCATGATAATAACACCCGTGTTGGGAAACTTGTTATTTATCTCAACAAGCAGGTCCAGGCCACTGATGCCAGGCATATTGATATCAGTGATAACGAGGTTGACCTTTTGATCGCTTAAAACGGCCAGGGCCTCTTCGCCTGATTTGGCTGCGAGGATTTCAACATCCTGCATGCCTTTGTTTAGATTTCTCTGGAGCATCCAGAGCATATCTTCTTCGTCGTCCACAACCAGTACTCTTTTCATTCGCTCACCAGTTTAGTTTAGCTTTAATTGTGATTTGTGAGTTTGGTCCGGGAAATTTATTCCAGGTGCGTCTAAGGTTCCAATGTGGTGTGAATAGCAATAGATGGACCAATTTAAACTTTGATCTGTGAATATGTGGTAAGCTCCGGGCAGCAAGAAAAAAACAGGTGGAAAGAAAGATAATAGATGAAACATATGTCGGTGGACTGGTCAGATTTTGGCCAGGTGGCAAGTAACTGGTCAGTTCGGTAATGTGTGGTTTCTTCTAAAGTTTATCTCTGAGTGTTGTTCTGGAAATTTTCAGAATGCGGGCGGCCTTGGATTTATTATTATTTACCCGTGCGAGTACCTGTTTGATGTAGCGCCGTTCCATTTCTTTGAGACTGACAAGTGGGGATGATTTATCAGCTGTTTTTTCTGACTGACAGGTTGTAAGGCTTGCCATATTAGCCCAGCGTGCATTGTTGAAAATGACTTCTCGTTCAATCGTGTTACGCAATTCACGGATATTTCCATCCCAATCGTGTTGTTGTAGTTTTTGGGTACCGTCTTGTGTAAACCCTTGAACTTGACGTTTTAGCTCTGTTGCGAACTGATGCAGAAAGTGTTCGGCAAGCAAAATAATATCATCACCACGATCACGCAGGGGCGGTAGTGGAATCGGTATGACATTAAGGCGGTAGTAGAGATCTTCCCTGAAGGTTGAGTTGTCAATATTCTCGAGTAAATCGGCATTGGTTGCGGCAATGATGCGGATGTTGACACTAATGTCTTTTACCCCTCCAACTCGTCTGAAGATTGACTCCTCAATAAGGCGTAATAGCTTAGGCTGTAGATCCATTGGCAGGTTGCCTATTTCATCTAAAAATAATGTGCCTCCGGCAGCAATTTCAATGAGTCCCTGTTTATCGCAACTTGCATCAGTGAATGCACCTTTTTCGTGGCCAAAAAGCTCAGATTCAATAAGAGCACTAGATAAGGTGCCGCAGTCAATTTTTACAAAAACACTATTATGCCCAGGCCTACTCTCGTGGATTGCTCTGGCGACAAGCTCTTTGCCGGTACCTGTTTCGCCAGAAATAAGGACTGAAGAATCGACTGCGGCGGCGGTTAGTATCGCTTGTTTAACCTTCTGCATTGGTGGGCTTTGACCGATGATTGTGTCAAGACCGATGGTTGGTTGTTCCAGATTTTCTTTTTTTCGACTGGTTCTGGCCTGGATAATTCTGTTGAGAATAGATTTGAACTCAAGAAGGTCAAAAGGTTTAACAATGTAATCCAGGGCTCCTGCACGCAAAGCATCCACAGCCGTTTTGGCGTCATTGAGCCCGGTGAGAATGACAATCTCGACTTCGTTGTTGATTTCCTGGATGGTTGGAATAAGTTGAATCCCGTTCACATCGGGGAGTCCAATGTCGAGAAAGACCAGGTCTATTACTGTGGACTGGAGGACTTCAATGGCGTGTTTACCAGATGCTGCTGTGGTAACCCTGTAACCCTGCTTTTGTACGACCTTCGCAAGGGAATAGCGCAGGTCTTCCTGATCATCAACAATGAGTACACTGCTCATTTACACCGCCGCCCGGAAAAAAATTGTGAACGTTGTTCCCTCGCCCTCTTTACTTTCAATGAAAATTTCAGCATCGTTTTCCTTAAGGGTGCGGTATACGATAGATAGACCAAGCCCTGCCCCTGATGTTTTTGTTGTAAAAAAAGGTTCAAATACTTGTTCAGTAACACCCGGGAGCATGCCAGAGCCGTTGTCGATGAATTGGGCTACCACATAGGGAACATCAGCGAGGAGGCCAGGGTGAAGTTTTTTGTAGCCTTGTAACTCTTCCATTCCAATGACTTTTGCACTGATCGTGATCTCTCCCTGCTGGTAGATTGCATCAATGGCATTAAGAAAGAGGTTAAGGAAAACCTGCTGTACTTGATGAGAGTCAGCGATTATTGGAGGGAGTCGATCCGCGATATCCTCATTCAAAGTGATGTTGCTTTTAATAAGTCGGCTGTTGATCAGTGGTTTTGTTTCAGCCAGGATGGTGGTAAGGCTTGTTGGGCGCTTGTTTGGCTCTGCAGGTCTTGCGTAGGAAAAAAAGTCACTCAAAAGGGTGTTAAGACGGTCCACCTGACGGATAATTCTCTTGGAACACTCAAGTTGATCGCTGTTACCTCCAGCCTCCTCTTCAATAGACTGGGCCATGATTTTAATTCCCGCAAGTGGGTTACGGACTTCGTGTGCAACAGCGGAGGCAATTTCAGCAACGGTTGATAACCGGTTCATTTTTTCCATCTCTTTACGAACATATTTGAGCTCCGACACATCTGCCATGGAGATGATGACACCGACCCGGTTATCTTTCGCATCTTCCTGGCTGACATTGGAATAACCTATGATTTTTTTGTCTCCTTCCTGATTGAGCACTGAAATCTCACGGTCAAGCTGTTCAGTACCTGCTGGTAGTATCTCCAAAAGTTTTGCAGCAGATTCCGGGGTAAATATCTCAGCCAAATACTTGTCGTCAAGGTGGTCGTTAAAGGATTTTAAAATAGTTTCTGCAGCAGAATTACTCTTTCTAATTTTACCATCAAGATCCGCTACAATGAGTCCGTATTTGAGTCCTTGAATAATAGATTCTGAGAATTTTTTTTCTTCACGTAGGTTGACGATAGAAGAACGTAAATCATTGACCAGATTGATCAGTTGCTGGTCCATTTGCTGGCTCTCGATGATGACCGCGAAAATATTGGCAATCGCTTCGAGAAGAGTTCTTACTTCATCGGTGGGTGGT
>JASJGT010000162.1:0-8711 GCA_033791405.1 Desulfuromusa sp. | reverse complement strand
GCAGTCTATTCTTATCTTGGAACAGATTGGGGTAATCGTAACGAATTTGCCAGTGCTGCGGGGGCTGATTCGGCAATTCTGGTTCCATGGGTTGGCTATTGGATCTATGTGAACCCAACTGAGCAGGATATTTCGTTGCTCATTTCAAAGCCTTTGCAGTAATAGGAGCATACTGATGAAAAGATTCCTTAAAATTAATATAATTCTTTTGGCAATGCTGTCCCTGTTATCCGCTTGCGGTGGTGGCGGAGAAGGAGACTCGACTAGTACCAGTAGAACGGTCGTTAGTGGAGACACCTCTACAGCAACAACATTAATTGGTACAGTTGCCGATGGTTATCTAACGGCTGCTTGGGTCTTTCTCGATCGGAACCAGAACCGGGACTACGATAATGGCGAGCCGATGGCACAGTCGACAGCTGGTGGAGTTTATACCTTAGAGGTTAATCCCGGAGAGGGAGAGCTTTACCCTGTTGTTGTGCAGGTTTTTGCTGGACAGACAATTGATGAAGATACCGGAGCGCCGGTTGCAAATAGTTACCTGCTGGAAACAGTGCCGGGGCGCTGGGGATTTGTTTCCCCCTTGACGACACTGGTCAAACTGGAATGTGATAAAAATCCCTCTTTTTCAGTGCAACAGGCAGAAATAGCGGTTCGATCTCAGTTAGGACTTGCGGACTCAGTTTCACTTTTTACTGACTATATTGCGCCTGGTACGGTCGATGTGAACACGGTTGCGGAGTATGGTCGTGCCCACAGAGCCGCTCAGGTTGTCGCCAATATCATGGGCAGTTTGCGGGCGAGCCTCTCCGTGAATCTAGGTGGACAGATTGCCGATACCGAACAATTGTTGACAGCTTTCATCGTGACTGACCAAATTCTCTGGCAGGCGTCGCTGATTAAACTGGCTTTGGATAGCGAACGAAACCAAGGTGAAGTGATGGATGTTGCCAGCTTAACAACTACTATTCTAGGAACTATCGATGTTGCTGGTCTGGATGCCAATTTATTGGTTCGTTACCTGGAACGGCTGGAACAGAATTTTGAGATATGGGATATGCAGTCACCGCAGTTGCAGAGTCAGACTCCCCCTGCAGATGATAGCGCTCCGGTTGATGCAATTATTTCGGTGTCGTTTGATGAGTCGTTGGATGAAACATTGCTGACGAGTGGTATCGTCCAGCTATCAGGTCCGAACGGTTTGGTTGCTGGGAGTTTAGATTATGATACCGAGCAGACTCGTTTGACCTTCACCCCGAGTCAGTTGCTAATACCTTTCAGTAATTATCAGGTCACTGTGAAGGAGATGCTGGCAGATACTCTTGGAAATCCATTGGAAGATGATATCACCTGGGCTTTTACAACCATTTTTGATCAGTTGCCACCAGCTCTTCCTGATTTTTAAACTTTTTTCAATGCTGAGAGCGACTGATATCATTTTTCTCCAGGCGCTCTCAGCTAACCTTCAACATTCTCATCTACGCCCTGATCTTTAATCAGCTTGTGTTTTATCCGTCGAGTGATGCCCCAAATTATGACCAGAACAACTGGGATAGAGCAGGCAAGAAGAATATTTTTATCTAACCCCCACTGTTTGAGCGGAAGCCCATTGAACAGGTAACCGAGTAGCCCGATGGCATAATAACTGATCGCAGCGATGGAAAGCCCTTCAACGGTTTCCTGTAGGCGAAATTGCAACTTGCTGCGCTGGTTCATTGCTGTGAGTTGGGAACGGTTCTGTTCCTGAAGATTCAGATTGACCCTGGTTCTCATCAGGTCGCTGGCCCGTTCAATTCGTTTGGACAGGTCTTCCATCCATCTCTGTACAGAATCACAGGTTCTTAACGCGGGATTTAATCTCCGATTGACAAACTCTCCGATGGAAAGGTGGCCAACCATTTTTTCTTCACTGATCCGCTCCAGTCGATCTTTAACCAACTGATGGTAGGCGCGTGTAGCAGAGAACCGGTGAGTGGTGTCAGCCCGATAGGTTTCTAGCTGAGCTTCAATTTTGGTTAGTTTTTCCAATAACTGCCGCTCACCGCTTGCAGTGTCCAGTTTGGCAACAACCGTCAGAATTTCAGCTAATTGTTTGTCCATATCGAGTAGCTGTGGGGCAATCCGTTTGGCAACTGGTAGGGAGAGCAGGGAGAGTAGTCGGTAGGTTTCCAAATCCATTAAGCGTCGGGATAAACGCCCGGTTTGCAGTTTACTCATTCCCTTGTTGCAAATAATAACTCGACCGTAACCATCACCGTGCAATTTAAAAGCGGTGTAGATTTGCGCTTTTCCCTCATAGGTGCTGCTCCGTAGTACGGAATGTCCTTCAAAACAATGCGCGAGGGAGTTTGCATTGTATTCGAGTTGTTGGTCGTCAATAATGATATGGAATGCCGCTATCATCTGTCCGGGGAGTTGTCTCATCCAGTCTGTGGGTAGCAAATCAACCGCTGTATATTGGAATGGCTCCCCTTTAGGTGGTGCTGTTTGCATAATTGTGAATGCATAAAACTCAACATGTCGTTCCCAGTTGATAACAAAATCGCCAAAGTCTTGATAAAAAGCCACCGAGTCCGCCTGCGGTGGATTGATTTCATAACGTTTACAAAGGTCACAGAGAAGATTGTAGGATTCTTCCAGCTCTTCAGGGTTGCAACAGGCAGCCAAATGGGTGATCTGTTGTGGTGATTCCAAGGAGTGAAAAGGTCGTATATGGAGCTCGTTATAGAGGGTATCGCGCAAGGGGTGGAGCTGGTACTCGATACGGCTGCATTTTGCCATGTTTGTTTCCCTTACTTTTTCTATTGGTGTGTGGATTCTAGCAGTCCGTCAGATTGTCAGGGTTCTCTCAGGAAAAAAATCTATTTTCCTGTTCTTGAACACGAATGAAAGTTGTCCGCTTGGTTAATTCTTTAAGGGCTGCAGCACCGACGTAAGTGCAACTGGAACGGACTCCCCCAAGAATATCTTTCACTGTATCTGCGACCGCCCCTCGATAGGGGACCTCTACCGTTTTTCCTTCCGATGCACGGTACTCAGCTACGCCACCAGCGTGCTCTGCCATGGCTGTTTCTGAACTCATGCCATAAAAATGTTTGAATTGCTGGCCATCCCGCTCAATCAATTGACCGCCACTTTCATCATGACCGGCAAACATGCCACCCAACATGACAAAATCTGCTCCACCACCAAAGGCCTTAGCGACATCTCCGGCACTGACACAGCCACCATCAGAAATGATCCGGCCACCCAGCCCGTGAGCTGCATCGGCACATTCAATAACGGCTGACAGTTGTGGGTAGCCGACTCCGGTTTTAACCCGGGTGGTACAGACTGATCCCGGACCTATGCCAACTTTGACAACGTCCGCTCCGGAAAGGAGCAATTCTTCAACCATTTCTCCCGTGACGACGTTACCAGCAACAACTGTTTTGTCAGGGAAACTGTCACGGCACCGTTTGACAAATTCAACGAACGACTCAGCATAGCCGTTGGCGACGTCAATGCAGATGAACTCAAGTTTTGGATGCTGTGACAGAATCTTTTTGAGATGGTCAAAATCAGCTTCAGCGGTGCCGGTGCTAGCCATAATCCGCTGATAAATGGTCTCGTCTTGATGGTCAAGAAAGGTCTTCCATTTTTGAAGACTATAGTGTTTATGGATTGCCGTCAGCAGTCCGAAATCGGCAAGAACTTTCGCCAGTTCAAAGGTTCCGACAGTGTCCATATTTGCTGCAATAACCGGAGTTCCGCTCCACTTTCGCTGACTGTGCAAAAAAGTAAAATTCTGTTCCAGATTGACTTGGGAACGACTTTTCAGAGTCGATCGTTTAGGACGAATGAGAACATCTTTAAAGCCAAGTTTCAGATCAGATTCAATGCGCATTGGTTTTCCTTGTGTGGTTTATCTGTTGTTGTCAATTTTGTCTTGGATTATGAGAAAATAGCGCAAATAAAGTTTCTTGGAAAGGGGGGATAATTAAGCCTGAAGATTATTGACCGGCGAACTCTGGCAGTGCTAAATTCTGACGACAGCAGTTCCTCAATTATTAGTTAATATATTCCCCTCGGATAATTTATCTCTTATGGAACATTCCAATTTTGTCCACCTTCATTTGCACAGTCAATACAGCCTGCTTGACGGGGCGATAAAGCTTGATCAGTTAGTTGCCCGAGCTAAAGAGTTTAAGATGCCGGCTATTGCTGTCACGGATCATGGCAATATGTTTGGTGCCATCGAATTTTACAGCAAGGCGATGAGCGCTGGGATCAAGCCGATTGTTGGTTGTGAGGTCTACGTTGCACCAGGTTCTCGTTTTACCAAAGGGAATGCTCGTGGATCATCTGAGGCTTCTTATCATCTGGTTCTGCTTTGTATGAATCAGACCGGATATAAAAATATCTGCCATATGGTTTCCGCTGCTTATCGTGAGGGATTTTATTATAAACCACGGATCGATTGGGAGTTGCTGGCTCAACATAATGAGGGATTGATCGCTCTATCTGCCTGTCTTGGTGGTGAGTTGCCGACACTGATTAATCTCAATCAACCCGAAGAAGCATTACAACGCGCCACCCAGATGTCACAGATTTTTGATGAGCAACGTTTCTACCTTGAACTACAGGAAAACTATTTGCCGGAGCAGGCTAAGGCAAATGCTGGTCTCATATCGATTTCCAAAGAGTTAGATTTGCCTCTGGTTGCAACCAACGATTGCCACTATCTATCCCGCGAAGATTCTTTTGCCCACGAAATATTGCTCTGCATTCAAACCGGAAAAACCATGGATGATCCGAACCGAATGCGCTTTCCCAATGACGAATTCTACGTCAAGTCGCCGCAAGAGATGATTCAGTTGTTCCCGGAACAACCAGAGGCAATTGCCAACACTATCCAGATTGCCGAACGTTGCAACCTTGATCTTGATTTCGATACTTACCACTTTCCACAATATGAAAAGCCGGCAGAAAAAACTCTGGCTCAGGTTCTTGAAGAGCAAAGCCGGGTTGGATTGGAAGGACGCTTAAGCGAAATTCGCAAGCACCGTGATCTAAGTGAGGAAGATCTTCAAGTTTATCAAGATCGCTTGGAAGAGGAACTGACCTGCATCAATGAAATGGGTTTTCCTGGGTATTTTTTGATTGTTGCCGACTTTATCAATTGGGGTAAAGATCAAGGTATTCCGGTTGGACCTGGACGCGGTTCAGCTGCTGGCAGCCTGGTTGCTTATGCCACTGGAATTACCGATATTGATCCGCTTCCCTATAACCTGTTGTTCGAACGGTTTTTGAATCCAGAGCGGATATCAATGCCTGATATTGACGTTGATTTCTGTATCTACGGTCGTGAGCGGGTGATTGAATATGTTCGGCAAAAATATGGAGCGGAGAATGTCGCTCAGATCATCACCTTTGGGACAATGTTGGCTAAAGGTGCCTTGCGTGATGTCGGTCGGGCTTTGAACATCCCCTATGGTGAGGTGGATAAAATTGCCAAACTTGTTCCAAATGTGCTTGGGATTGACTTAAAGCAGGCGATTGATCAGGAACCACAGTTAAAAACTTTGATTGAAAAGGATCCCAAAATCAAGGAGTTGGTGAGAATTTCACTGGCTCTGGAAGGGTTGACCCGCCATGCCTCGACCCATGCCGCTGGGGTTGTGGTGACACCAAAACCACTTTCTGAATATCTTCCCCTCTATGTTGATCCCAAGTCGGGAGGGCAAGTCACCCAATACCCGATGAAATATGTCGAGAAGATTGGATTGGTCAAGTTTGACTTTCTCGGCTTGAAAACTTTGACTGTGATTGAAAATGCGGTTCGTATCATTCGTGAAGGGAAAGATTCCACGTTTGATATACGCGCAATTCCCATTGACGATAAGGAAACTTTTGAGCTGCTCAGCCGTGCTGAAACGACCGGGGTCTTTCAGCTTGAATCAAGTGGGATGAAAGAATATCTGGTTAAACTTAAGCCAAACTGTTTTGAAGATTTGATTGCGATGGTGGCTCTATATCGTCCTGGTCCGTTAGGCTCAGGGATGGTTGATTCATTCATCAAGAGAAAACACGGATCTGAGCAATTTAAATATGATTTTGCACAGCTTGAACCGATTCTTAAAGATACTTACGGGGTTATTGTTTATCAAGAGCAGGTGATGTTGATTGCCCAGGTTTTAGCGAAATATAGCTTAGGTTCTGCCGATTTGTTACGCCGGGCAATGGGGAAAAAGAAGCCTGAGGAAATGGCCAAGCAGAAAAAAATCTTCCTTGCCGGAGCCGCTGAAAATAAGTTGAATTTGAAAAAAGCAGAAGCCGTTTTCGATCTGATGGAAAAATTTGCCGCGTACGGTTTCAATAAATCCCATTCTGCTGCCTATGCGCTGATTGCTTATCAGACGGCTTATCTTAAAGCCCATTATCCGGTTGAATTTATGGCTGCACTATTAACCGAGGACATGGAAAATACTGATAAGGTGATCAAAGATATCAGCGAAGTTCGCGCTATGGGGGTCGAGGTTCTGCCTCCAGATATCAATGCTTCTCAACGTTCTTTTACCGTTGCAGAAGAGGTTATGCGCTTCGGTCTTGGCGCGGTCAAAGGGGTTGGTTCTGCCGCTCTTGATTCAATTCAATTGGTACGCAAAGAGAAACCGTTCCTTTCATTGCAGGATTTTTGTGAGCGTGTCGATCTGCGCAAGGTAAATAAAAGGGTGGCTGAAGCTCTGATCAAATGTGGAGCATTCGATAGTCTGGGAGGGAAGCGATCTCAATTTCTTGCCGGTCTTGAAGATGCAATGGAAATTGGTCAGCGTCTGCAACGAGAGCTGGAATCGGGACAAGATTCTCTATTTGGAACGAAAGAAATTTTGTCTGTGGGTGGTAATGGTTATGGTGATCTCCCTGATATTGAAGAGTGGGATGAAAAAACCTTGTTGAGTTATGAAAAAGAGACCCTTGGTTTTTACGTTACCGGACATCCATTGGCACGTTACAGTGACTCAATCAAGCGCTTCGCAACGTGTGAAACTTCCGGCTTGGCAGAACGTACCGATAAAGAGCAAGTGCGAGTTTGTGGAATTGTGTCGGGAATTAAAGAGTTGATTACCAAAAAAGGTGATCGGATGGCATTCATCACTCTGGAAGATCTGAGTGGTTCGGTTGAAATTGTTGTTTTTCCAGAGATTTACAGTGCAGCAATGGAACTGTTGAAGGGGGAGGATCCATTGTTGGTCAGTGGTGAGCTGGATGTCGGGGAAGAGGCTTGTAAAATACTGGCAACCGAAGTGACTTTATTGCGTGATGTCAAAAAAACGCTGGCTAAGCTGGTTCATATTAGATTGACGACCCCTGGTCTGGATGAGCTCCAGATGCGGCAACTTAAGGGAATTATCCAGCGTTATCGGGGAAAATGTGATGTGCAGCTACACATTGTTATCCCGAATCGTAGTGAAACGACGATCACTCTTCCAGAACAATTGAAAATGTCCGCGACTGATGAGGCTATGGCTGATGCCGAGGTCTTGTTCGGCTATAATGTTATGAATTTTGAGTAGCAATGAGCTGTAAGAGCATCATACTTGACCTCCACACTCCGAAGTTTTATTGTGGGTTATATTTAAGAATTCACTGAAAAATACAAGTTGACCATGTGTCCAGATTCGGGCAGGGAGAATTTAGATGAATCAAATCCTCGATTTTGAAAAACCAATTGCTGATCTTGAAACAAAAATTGGTGAGTTACGTGAGTATTCGACTGATAGTGTCGATTTCTCCAGCGAGATCAACAAGCTGGAAAAAAAGGCAGATAAACTAAAAAAAGAAGTTTATTCTAATCTGACCCGCTGGCAGAGAACTCAACTAGCACGACATGCCAATCGTCCTTACAGCCTTGATTATATCGAACGGATTTTTACCGATTGGTCTGAAGTTCATGGCGATCGTAATTATCGTGACGATCCTGCTCTGGTGTGTGGTTTTGCCAGAATCGATGGGAAACCCTGTTGTGTTATCGGACATCAAAAGGGGCGGAATACCAAGCAAAAAGTCCACCGTAACTTTGGAATGCCAAACCCTGAAGGTTATCGTAAGGCTTTACGTGTTATGCAGTTGGCTGATCAGTTTGGTTTGCCTATTTTTACCTTTGTCGATACCCCGGGGGCTTTTCCCGGTATCGGTGCCGAGGAGCGTGGCCAGGCTGAAGCAATTGCTCGAAATTTACGCGAAATGGCGATGTTACGGGTTCCCGTCATTGTGACAATTACCGGTGAAGGTGGTTCCGGTGGGGCGTTGGCAATTGCCATGGGTAATCGGGTGTTGATGATGCAGTACTCGGTCTATGCGGTCATTTCTCCAGAGGGTTGTGCTGCTATTCTCTGGAGTGATGGAACAAAAGGTCCACAAGCTGCAGAGGCCTTAAAACTAACGGCACAAGATGTCGATAGCTTGGGGACTGTTATTGATGAAGTTATCCCGGAACCGCTCGGTGGGGTCCATCAAGACCATGATTTAGCTGCAACAACACTAAAAGAATATCTTTTGAAACATCTTACCGAGTTAGAGGAGTATTCTCCCGAAGGTCTGATTGAGCAACGCTATCAGCGTTTCAGGGCTATATCCGTATTTGAAGAACCAAAATAATTGATGGCGTCGATGGCGTCGCAAAAATATCCAATCTCCAGCGTTGCAGCAGTTTTTCAGGATCTCGACAT
>JASJGT010000161.1:0-3480 GCA_033791405.1 Desulfuromusa sp. | reverse complement strand
TCACTGCAACAATCTGATAATCGAAGAAAAAGTTGGTCGGGTCTGTAAGCACAAAAGCAACCTCTGGATCTTCGGTACTTTGAATCCAAAACAGCGGACCGTCCTTCTTGTTCGGCATCACGATAAAATTCCGAAGCGATTCAAACCCCAACAACCCCTGAGGGAAAAGGATTGTTTCTTCAGGGTTATATTCTATTTCTCCAAAACGGCTTTGAATTTGAGCCATTTTCACTGCTCCTTGCGGGGGATAATGTTTTCAAGCTGACTTAGATCTGATATGTCCCATTGGGTAGCACTTTTGTTCTCTTCGCAGATACGGTCATAAACTTCAGTGCGATAGATTTTTTTCTCGCGAGGTGCGTCTATGCCAATTCGGACGCCACCGCCTTTTAGTTCCACCACCGTGATACGGGTATCATCCCCGATGATAATTCCTTCGCCTGCTTTTCGTGTCAGTACCAGCATAATGCCCTCCTTGGCTGAAGTTGCTTGCTCTTTTCTCGGAACAAGTGACCTTAATTTAAACAGAAGGCAAATATCTGTCCAGAAACTTTACGGATACTGATCCCTTTTTAAATATAGTCCAGAATCGACAACTCCGAGACCTTCCCAGTTACATTCAGTGCTGCCTGAAAGCTCTGCTGCTGCTGCTCCATACTGGTGATGGTTTCCAAAATATCGGCATCCTCGTAACGGGAGCGAAATTCTTCCATATCGATCTTGATCTGCTCCATATGATCGCGGGCGATTTCCAAACGACGACCGAGATTCCCCTTTGAACTACGGGCTCTGCGCACCTGATTGGCCCCGGCCTCCAAATCTGTCAGTTCCGCAATAACCGCGGCTGAATCATTGATCCGCAACGCTTCTTCAATCGTTGTTATCATGGAGAAAATGTCAACGGCACCGGCATCGGTCGCACCATTATTGTCGGAATCGCCCAGCATAAAACCATTGCCGGTCAGATTGATATCGATCAATTCGTTCGGCGATATTTCATACTGCACCGTTCCGTTATCGCCGTTGTATACCACCGGATTGGTCGAAGATATCGGCAACGCAGGATTGGTCGCGGTAAAAGGCTTGGTTTTTTCGCTGAACCCGGCGAAAAGATACTTCCCATCAATCTGAGCGTTGGCATTATCAAGTAAACTGGAACGAAGCTGGGCCACTTCATCAGCATAAGTCAATCGATCTTCAGCGTTCAAAACACCATTCCCGGCAGCGATGGAGATCTCTTTTATCCGCACCAGAGTGTTTTCGACGGTATCGAGATAACCATCCATATTATCGACCCTATCCAGTCCGGTTTCGATGGTTTCAATATAGCGGTCTGATGTCTGAATCTGGGTCCGAGCACTCAGCACCGGACTGATCGCGGTTGGATCGTCGGATGGCCGATTAAGCCGTTTGCCAGTGGCGGCAGCAAGCTGTAAAGTTGCCAGTTTATCAGTGGTGCGGTCCAAAAAAGACTGCAGACTGCGATATGTGGTGGTTTGCGTCGCTCTCATAATTCACCTACCTCTTCAGGGTCAGCAGCGTGTCCATCATTTCATCAACGACCGAAAGGAACTTGGCTGACGACTCAAAACCTTTTTGATACTGCAGCAGGTTGATCATTTCATCTTCCAGGGAAACGCCATCAATTCCGTCACGCAAATTCTGCAGCTGAATCAAGCTGTCTTCGTGACCCTGAACGGCTTGTCGGTTACGAGCTGCCTCGACACCAACAGTGGAAACAATTTTACCGTAGTAAGAAACCAGAGTATCGTTGCCACCAAGTCCACCAAGTTGTTGTTGTTCAAGCTGAAGAATTGACAGAGCGTTGGTATTGTCACCCGGAGCCGCGCTGGTTCCTGCAGCAATCTCATTGGTGGTGGTGATGTTCATTTCCAATGATGATGCCGCACCAGCCACTGCAGCCGGATTGACAAAGAAGTCCTGACCGGGATTCCCGTTCAAATCTGTCCCGGCTTGATGCAGAATGTTCAACTCTGTGGCAAAAGTATAAGCCAGTTGATCGAGACGATTAACCACATCAGGAATCATGACATCGCGTACCTCATAGAGCCCGCGGAATTCACCACCGAGTGCCGTCCGGTCGAGGGGAATATTCGTTGTTCCAAAATCAAGTTCAAGATTAACGTCGGTTCCTGACATAACCCCGACGATATGGGTGGCTGTGGTTCCTTCAACCAAAGGCATGCCATTAGCCAACTGAACGGAAACGGTTCCGTTGGACGTCTCGAAGCTGGTCGCGCCGATCGACTCGGCAATATCCTTGAGTAACATATCCCGGCGGTCACGATCAGAATTGGCATCTTGGCCAGACATTTCAATCGCTGAAATCCGATTGTTCAGACTAGCAATTTCATCCAGGCGCAAATTGACACCATCAATTTTTGAGGTAATGGTGTTATTGATATTTTTCACGGCCTGCTGGGTTTCATTATAAACATTGGAAAAGGCGTTGCCGATCAATTCGCCACGTTGGAGAACCATCTGCCGTTCAACTTCCCCCCCCGGGTTTGTCGAAAGCTGACGCCAGGCATCAAAAAACTGATCGAATTCATCGGACAGGCTCCCGTCGCCGATGCCAATGACTCGTTCCAGTCCTGCCAGTGAATTGACCATACTATTTTCCAGGCCGGACTCGGATGATTTGTCTTTGATTTGGCCATCGAGAAAAACATCGTGGGAACGTTCTACTGAACCGACTGTGACACCGGTTCCAATGAAGAAATCCCCGAAAACCAAGGACGGGTAGGGATTCAGATTGGGAGTTTGCCGGGAATAGCCATCAGTGTTGACATTAGCGATATTAAGACCGGTAATCTCAATTGCTTTTTGATTGGTCTGCAGGGAGGTTCTCCCTGCGTTCAATGCTGCATTCAGTCCGCCGCCCATCTTTTTACACCTTCCCCGACAACAAACGACCACCCTGCTCTAACGTTCGGGACTGACCGTTGTCACCATAAACCTGCGGCATCGCCGCTTTACCGAAAAAGCCCATCAGATCACGAACCCAGTTGAGCCCGGTCCAAAGAAGAAAGGCATTGCGGCGATTTTCCTGATCAACTTGTCTGAGCAAATCTTCCAGACCGACAACCTCTTCCGGTTGTGGCTGTAGATCAGCCAGGAGTTTTTCCTTCGCGGCAACGACAGCTTGCAAACCCGACATATCGAGTGCTTGAGCCATCTCTCGTTCTTGCTGGAGAAGATCAAGGAGGGTTTCCAATTTGAGTTTAATTTCTGATCGCGCCATTTCAGCTATCTTTCAGAATAAATGGCAGAATACTTGAGGCAACCTTTTCCAGATCCGGTTTATAAGTCCCATTTTCAATCTGGCTTTTAAGAGCCTGAAGCTTTTCAGCGCGGGCAGTTTCCTGCGTTGCACTGGTTGCTTGAGCCTTAGTCGCATTCTGCAAGGCGCTGGAAAATTCAACCCGATCTGTCGTTTTAGCTGAATCGGTTTTTTTG
>JASJGT010000160.1:0-4331 GCA_033791405.1 Desulfuromusa sp. | reverse complement strand
GTGTAGATGCCTTCAATATCATGCCCGGCATTGAACTCATCCATAATTGGTTGAATCGCCGTGATATTGGCGTAAAAATTCATCTTTTCTGCAGCTTGAACCGTTGTAAACAATCCGAGGATCAGAACAAGGCCCAATAGTAAAATAAACATTTTTTTCATGATGATGGCTCCTTTTGGAAAACTTACGGTTAAGAAACTCACTCAAAGAAACGCTTACTTCTTCTGGTTCATGGCATAACAGACGTTGTGGTCAAACTTACTAACTATCAGTCTAGCAGATAACAAATATATGTAAAATGGCGGCTGAGTTTTGTGGGTTCTCGTTTGAACTTGCAGAGGAGTAGCGTCTTGACTGGACTACGGTACGGAATATAAAAAGTTCCACCTACTTGATAGTAAAGACCAACGGAAAAAATGTGAACAAACTTCACAACTATGATACAATATGCGACAATTGTGAGTAAGTAGAGTATTTTACTGGTAATAAAAAGTGTAGGTCTTAACTCAAGAGTGAAAGAAACTCACAGAATCCCTATCAGGTTTGCCTGTCTCCTAGATTTTTTAACCTAATGTTTTCATTATATTGAAATTCTTAACATATTTTTTAAGCACAATGTTTTTTTTGCGTAAGCAGATCCACAAATACAGACTAGTTGATACTTGAATAATAATATCTGTCTATTTATGTAGGCATCTGTCAATTCACATCTCAAGGAGGAAAGTCATGTCAGCAGCTATGGATGAAAAAATTGAACCTATCTATCATTCGATTATTGCTCGTAACCCTGGTGAAACAGAATTTCACCAAGCGGTTCATGAAGTTCTCGAATCCCTAGGGCCAGTTCTGGTAAAACACCCAGAATTTGCACACTACAAACTTATTGAACGGATTTGCGAACCGGAACGGCAGATTATCTTCCGGGTTCCCTGGGTTGACACTCACGGGAAGGTGCAAATTAACCGCGGCTTTCGAGTTGAATTCAATAGTGCCCTTGGCCCCTACAAAGGTGGATTACGTTTCCATCCCTCCGTCTATCTCGGCATCATCAAATTCCTCGGTTTTGAACAGATTTTTAAAAACGCTCTGACCGGACTCCCTATCGGTGGCGGCAAGGGTGGATCCGACTTTGATCCTAAAGGGAAAACCGATGGTGATATTATGCGTTTTTGTCAAAGTTTCATGACCGAACTCTACCGTCACATCGGGGAACATACTGACGTCCCCGCTGGTGATATTGGTGTCGGTGGCCGTGAAATCGGCTTCATGTTTGGCACCTACAAACGCATTACCAATCGCTGGGAAGCTGGCGTACTGACCGGGAAAGGACTCAACTGGGGTGGATCATTGGTTCGTAATGAAGCAACCGGCTACGGTGCAGCCTTTTTTGTCGATGAAATGCTCAAGGTTCGCAACGACTCTTTTGATGGCAAAACCTGTGTTGTTTCAGGTTCTGGCAATGTCGCTATCTACACCATTGAAAAAATCCATCAGCTAGGCGGTAAAGTCGTCGCCTGTTCTGACTCTGGCGGCTATATCTATGACAAAGACGGCATCGATCTGGAACTGGTGCAACAGATCAAAGAAATTGAACGCCGCCGGATCAGTGCTTATGCAGATGAGCGCAAGAGCGCCAAGTATATTGCTGGTGGTAATATCTGGGAAGTTCCCTGCCAGGTCGCCATGCCTTCAGCAACCCAGAATGAAATCAACGGGAAGGATGCCGCCATGCTGGTCAAAAATGGCTGTATTGCCATTGGCGAAGGGGCAAACATGCCAACCACTCCTGAGGGGGTTAAAGTCTTCCTCGATGCTGGCATTTCTTACGGCCCAGGAAAAGCAGCCAATGCTGGTGGAGTTGCCACTTCGGCTCTAGAAATGCAACAGAATGCTTCCCGTGATTATTGGGACTTCGCTCAAACTGAAGCTCGCTTGCAGAAGATTATGCAGAATATCCATAACGACTGTTATCAAACGGCCGAGAAATACGGTTCACCAGGCAACTATGTCGTCGGTGCAAATATTGCCGGATTCATCAAGGTGTCCCGTGCTATGTTGGCCATGGGCGGTGTCTGATCAACAGGTTTAAAACCGTTTTAAAAAGCCCTCGGCCATAAACCGGGGGCTTTCTATTACCGCAACAATGCCGCACTTATTTTATGCAGCAAATCAATTTCTGCGACACAACAACTGCCATCAATCTTACTTCGGGTTTGGGTGCAGCGAAAATCACGCTTTGTTGTCTCTGTGATATTTTTCAAACCAAAAAAGCGAGCTCCGGATTGGAAGCTCGCTTTTTTGTGTTTATCTTAATATGTGGTGATAATCAGTTATGATACTTTTGTCCGGAACCCTTACCGCCGCGCTTGCCGTGACCATCACAATCACGATTTCCACTGCGCTTTCCGTATCCATCACCGTCGCGATCCCCGCCATGCTTGCCAAAGAAACTTTCACCATGCATAGTGCGAAGTTTTTCAGCTTTTTGTTGTTGTTCGGGAGTCAGAACAGCGAAGAGCTGCTGCTTTGTTTTCGCACGTTGAACCATCATCTCGGTCTTCAAATCAGCTTGTTTTTGAGCTATGGTACGAAACTCGGATTCATTGAATTCCTTACCTTGTTTGTACTCGCGTAAGCTCTCTCGGCTGGTTTGCATTTCTGCACGCATGGATTGGTGATCCTGCCATTTTTTTTCAAGCAGATCTTTGATTTGACCCTTCTGTTGATCGGTTAGATCAAGAATGACCGCCATTTTCCCCAGATGGGTTTCCATCCGCTCTTCATGCTGCTCATAGCTCATTCCCTGTCCTTTACGATCACAGGAATCACCACAATTTTTCTTGCCATGACCGCTGGACCAGGCAAAAGTTGCTCCGCCAGACAGCAGGATAGCGATTAATAATGTAGAAATAATTGTTGTTTTTTTCATAATGTTTCTCCTTAGGTTGCAGTGAGTTGTTTTGTTGTTTGATGAGGCTACTATAAAGCAAAGAATCTAAAGCGTGGGTTAAGTGCTGTATGGTTTGTGTAAAGTTATGTAAAGTCTTAAGACAGATCGGGTTCTTTTCTCTTAACATTTCTTTACACCCTTCGTAGTTGCTTGCAGGTATGATAAGAGAGCTGATAAGGAGTAACCATGGATCGAATACTGATTATAGATGATGATATAGAACTTTGTGAACTGTTGAACGATTATCTCAGTGGTGAAGGTTTTGCCATTGAAACAGCCAATCATGGTGGCGAGGGTGCTGAGCAGGCACTGGCTGTGGAGTATGCTCTGGTGGTTCTGGATGTGATGCTGCCGGGAATGAACGGTTTTGATGTGCTCAGAAAGATTCGCGAAAGAAGCAAGGTTCCGGTGATCATGTTAACCGCCCGAGGGGACGATATCGATCGAATTGTCGGATTGGAGTTAGGAGCCGATGATTATTTGCCGAAGCCCTTCAATCCTCGTGAGTTGGTAGCGCGGATCCGGGCAATACAGCGCCGCACGGACCCGGCAGACGCTCAGCAATCGTTCGGAGAAAAGCCAGCTGAATTGAAAGTCGGTGATGTGGTTCTTTATTCGACCAACCGCACAGTGAAACGTGGTGGTGAAAATATTGAACTGACCTCGGTTGAGTTTAATCTGCTTGAAGTGTTGTTAGCACGGGCTGGAGAGGTCATCAGCCGGGATGATCTGGTGGAAAAAGTTCTCGGTCGGCGGTTATCGGCTTATGATCGCAGTATCGATGTGCATGTCAGTGCATTACGGAAAAAACTGGGCCATTATGATGGCAATACCGAACGGATCAGAACCATCCGTAGCGTTGGTTACCTCTACTCCCTGCCAGAAAGTCAATCCTGATGCGCAGTCTGTTTCTGAAAATATTTCTCTATTTTCTATTAATAATCCTGCTGGTTTCAACCGCAGTGATTGTTTTGACTTATTTCCGCGATCAGGAGTTTCCACCCCTGGCACATCAAAATTTTGCCCGGCAGGCAATAGCCGAATATGGACGGGAAGCGATTAAGGCTTTTGAAGATGAAGGGGTTGATGAAGTAGATGAGTTTGCCGAAGAATTGTTGGCAGAATCCGGGGTTCATCTGTTGTTATTCGATCGCGACGGACGGGCTCTAACTGAGCAACGGGTGCCCCGACGCATGCTGCACATGGTGCAAAGGGCGATGCGAAGTGGTGAGGTAGTTTTTCCGATGATGGGAGCCCGTAACGGGTTGGCCAGCGTGGTTCAAGGGGCTTCCGGAAAGACCTATTTTGTTGCCATCAATCTGCCTGAGCGGCCGCCATCAAAAAATCTATATAAAGGGGTCACACATGGATTTCTCGGCTG
>JASJGT010000159.1:0-3406 GCA_033791405.1 Desulfuromusa sp. | reverse complement strand
CTCAAAATCATTGAGTAAGCCCCGCCGGCAATGTAATAAGCCGTTATGATGAACTGAGCCATTTCTACGGTCCAGGAAAGTGGCATATGCAATACGTTTCGAGTCAGTGCACCGAGAAGCAAGACCCCAATCATGACAAATATTAAATACATGGCCGCCCGACCAACCTTGATAGAGACGGCGTCAACATATTTGACATAAAGAATTATAAATTTTGGCATTTAAATATATTCCTCCAACGTATTCTATCCAGCGTAAACAAAAAATGCCTGCAAGAGAACCATCCGTTTCTCCGTACAAGCACCATCGCTGTATCACTCGCCATTGAGTGATAAAATAACCATATATGCTTGCTATATAACATGGTTTGTTTTTTTATTGCAAGATTCATTTCCATACTGAAACTGAAGACTTTCGTCTGCCCGGGCACATACCTGACCCACAGAAAAGTGACATCGTCAAACTACCATACCAGCTACGACCGAACAAGCACTAATTTTGACCGATTGATCACTTTCTGCCTCTGATTCTCCAGAACCACCAGATATAAAATAGCAATTTCGGAACCAGAAAAGTGCTGAATAGCGTTGCACTATTCATTTGGTTGTTGTAGGCATAGAACTGTAGTTCATTTTTGAAATGCCGGTATATCGACACGATTTAACCTGACAACAGACCTTAACTCCCAAATTGTGGAAAAACCAGATGGCAATACTAGCGATTGATCAGAGCACAACAAGCACCTGCGCTCTTGTTGTAGAGAAATCGGGTGCAAACAAAATCGTTAAAACGGTAGAGCATCAGCAAATCTATCCCAAAGCGGGCTGGGTTGAACATGATGCAGAGGAATTATTGACAAATATCCAGAGCTGTATCGACAGCTGCACAGATATTGAGGCTATCGGCATTGGCAATCAGGGGGAAAGTTGCCTGGCCTGGGATGCTGATTCAAAACAGGCGATTTCTCCCATCATTGTCTGGCAGGATAACCGCACGCATCTCACTATCGACCAGCTTAAATCCCAAAATACACAAGGGCTGGTATTAAAAAAAGCAGGTTTGCCGTTAGACTCCTATTTTTCTGCAACCAAGCTCGCCTGGATTGTAGAAAACATTCCCAAAGCCAAAGAGCTCCTTCGCCATAGGAAACTGCGATTGGGCACAACTGATGCGTTCTTCCTTGATCGACTGGCAGATCGATTTGTGACTGACATAAGTACTGCCTCCAGAACATCATTGATGAATCTGCAAACCGGTCAATGGGATAAAGAACTCTGTGAGCTCTTTGGTGTGCCAATAGAGGCGTTACCCGAGATTGTTCCAACAACGGGTGATTTTGGTTCGATCATGTCAAATGGCCAATGTATCCCAGTCACAGCAAGTATTGTTGACCAGCAGGCTGCGCTGTATGCACATGGTTGTAAAAAGCCTGGTGATGCCAAAATAACTTTTGGCACTGGGGCATTTGCGTTGGTGGTCACTGGAGACACCCCCATTCAATCAGCAGAACAAGGGTTACTACCGACAGTGGCATGGCAATTAAAGGGACTGAAACCTGTATATGCTTTGGACGGTGGAGTGTTTTCTGCTGGATCAGCAATTAATTGGGCAAAATCATTAGGCCTATTTAAAACCTATGACCAGATTCAACAGTTCAAAAAAACCAGTGCAATTGAAGACGATCTGGTTTTTGTCCCCGCCCTATCCGGCCTAGGCTGTCCATACTGGGATAAAACTGCAGGAGGGCTATGGATTGGCCTGTCACTAGACACTCAACCCATCGATTTAATGCAATCAATTTTAGAAGGTATTGTGTTTCGAGCGGCTGAAGTGATTACCGCAATGAATGAATTCACATCAGTTAAGAGTGAAGTTTCAATAGATGGAGGGCTATCAACAAATCCGTATTTTTGTCAATTCTTGGCTGATGTACTGAATCGGCAAGTTATCGTGCAAGCAACAGCAGAATTAACCGCGCTTGGAATAGCACGATTGGCTGCAGACGGTCACGTAGAACAAAACTTCATGGCCAGCTCCATTAAACGATACTCTCCTGAAACTGATCGACGACCTTTTCTGGAAAAGTTTAAAGATGCAGTAAACAGGTCATCACAATGGCGAATAGATCCCCTATCCCCCATTTCTATAAAAACTTAATCTGATGGAATTTCCACAGAACTCGGCTCCGGGATATCACCGCGGTATTTGAGCTGGACACCTTTTAGAAAATTACGAAAAATCTGATCATTGCAGTCACGGTAGTGTTTATGCCCGGGTCGCCGGAAAAACGCACTGAGTTCGTGCTTGCTTATCTGCACATGAACTAGAGCCATAATCTCCAATATATCTTCGGCTTGCAGGTTTAGTGCAATTTTCAATTTTCTGAAGATAATATTGTTATTCAAACGCTGCTCTGGTTCGGGTTGTGACCCCTCGTTTTTGCCACGTTTATCGTTAATTAAACCATTCAGGAAAATCGCCAGTTGCGTGTCGCTGCATTCCTGATACGCAGGATCATCATCCTTTTTTAGCCAGTTGCTGATCTGCTCCCGCGTCACCTGATGACCCGTCAGGCCAAACAGGGCAATCATTTTTGAATCGTTAAAATCGAAAATAAAACGGATACGACGCAAAACATCATTATTGGTCACTGATATGCTCCAATCAAAATTGCAATTTTGTTAAACAATCAAGGCTCAAGACCCGCTCCAAATGACCCTTCGTTTCTACTCTTCTTTCTCTTTGTTCTGGATTATTGAATCTTCCACATTTATTTGCTGCTCTTTGGGCTTTTTACTTCGATAACCCGGTTTGACCAGAACTTCCAAATAAAAAGATTCGAGCTGTTTTTCTTCGGTCTGAGAAATGAACTTATTAATTTCAGACAGATGAATAACCTCGCTACTCGCTTCATCATCACCGAAACGGCAGTCAAAATCCCAAAAATCTACATCAAGGGGTAGAGTCTTTCGACGTTCCCTTCTTATATATTTTTTAACTTCATATTTGATGGCTTCAACAAGCCTTGGGACTTTGATTTTGGGGTGAGTCATTTTAAAGGTTTTTTTCATAGCGCTTCCTAAACTGATGAGGGGTGTTAAGATTTAACTTACAGGCTTTTATACCAGGGCGTCCACGACCAATTTATATTGGGGATCTTCCAGATAATTCACATTGATGATCGAAAAAACGTTATCGAGGAGTTTACTGTAGCCTTCACTCAAATAACGTAGTCGCACGGTTTTCCCCACCTTATCATATCTTTCAGTCAGTTTGTTCAAGGCCTTGCACGATCTAGCCAATTGATCATCCCCCCTGTGTTAGGATAGTTGTCGCCTCTTACTGAGAAAACTGTCTACCATGATAATACCTCCCATCAGGAGACTTTTTATGAACAAGGTACAAA
>JASJGT010000158.1:0-4685 GCA_033791405.1 Desulfuromusa sp. | reverse complement strand
ATCCTCGACGACACCGGACTGGCTGCAGAGGATCTGGAGTTGGAAATAACCGAAAGCATTCTGATGGAGAACGTTGAAAAGGCCCAACAAATTCTCCATCAACTTAAGGCAATGGGCGTCACCCTGGCGATCGACGATTTTGGCACCGGGTACAGCTCCTTAAGTTATTTAAGAACCTTCCCGATTGACCGGTTAAAAATCGACAAAACTTTTATTCAGAGAATCACCACCCATCCGGATGATGCCGCCATCACAAAAGCGATTATCGTTATGGGACATACTATTGGGGTCAAAATAGTTGCTGAGGGGGTCGAGCAGAAAGATGAGATGACCTATCTACAGGAGAACAACTGTGACGAGGTCCAGGGCTTCTATTTCAGCCACCCCATCGACCCTGAAACCTTGATAAATAGAATTTCCAACCAGCCGGAATTTTGTTTTTTCAACACTGTCACTGAGACGACAAACCGGCCAGATGGACTCAGAATAAAAGCTTGATCACCTTTCCTTCGTGTCGTTTAATGTTTGCAGGCTCTACCAGCTTAACTTTGATGCTGATAGCAACCGTTTTTTAGCCTGTTTAATTATTTCATTCTTTTTACACTATGCCTGCCTAGCAACAGAAAGGGTTAGAAGCGCCAGTTGATAAATGGCATAACGGGTGCTATTTCGTCGGGAAAATTACTGAACCAGACTTTTGTATTTCTCATAATGTTGATGAAACCTATTTGAACACCTTTATCCGAGGTGACTGCGAAGTTGACAAAGCCGAGTTGAAGGCCATGCAACCTTTCTGCATAGTTAAATGCTGCCCATTGCAATCCGGTCAGATTGATGGAAGTGTAATTTGCAATCCATGCGAGTTGTGCCCCCTCATAGCTCTCAGCATAATTCGCTAACCCGGCAAGAGAAATCCCTGAGCTATTGCCTGTGGAACCGTTGACAATCCCGAGTGCGACTCCGTTTTGTGGGTTTTCACCCCAGATATTCAGTGAGAGACCCCTGATGTGGGTGGTTCTTGACTCAATGGCGATATCAGGAATAAGACTCAGTTGGAAACCTTTTGTTTCTGCAAAAACTCCAGTAGAAAAGAAGCAGCATATAAATACTAAAACCAATGTCTTCATGTAAATTCCTCCTTCTTGATGTATAAATGTTGTTTTTTTGGAGTGAATCAAGACGACCCTCCTCTCCAAACCATCAGACATGAAAGCACAAAAATAGTCGATGGGTAGTAGATAGTCAATGAATTGGATGAGAAAGTTGGCGGCTATAACTGCCGGCGATCAATGACACGAACCGCTTTTCCCTCATGGCGCTTGATACTTTCCGGCTCTACCAGTTTGACTTTAGCACTGACGCCGAGCACTGTCGCCAACCTTTTTTCAGCCTGAATAACAAATTGGCGCTGCTGCTTCATTTCATCAAAAAAGATATGCTCGTTCACCTCGACTTGTACCTCAAGTGAATCCATATTGTTTTCCCGGTCAACGATCAACTGATAATGGGGTTCACATCCCTCAATCTGGAATAGAACTTCCTCAATCTGGGTCGGGAAAACATTCACCCCTTTGATGATCAGCATATCATCGGTACGGCCACGGGTTTTTTCCATTCTCGCCAAAGTGCGGCCACATTCGCAAACTTCATAATTTAATCGAGTGATATCACGGGTTCGATAGCGGATCATCGGGAAAGCCTGCTTGGTCAAGCTGGTTAACACCAACTCCCCGATTGATCCTTCTGGTAAAACCTCCCCGGAATCAGGATCAATGATTTCAGCCAGAAAATGATCTTCTGCAAGGTGCATCCCCTGCTTGTACAGACATTCACCGGCAACTCCTGGACCCATTATTTCTGATAAACCATAGTTGTCGGTAGCAATAATCCCAAGACGCTGTTCCAGTTCAACCCTCATCTGCTCACTCCATGGTTCAGCTCCGAAAAGACCGACTCGTAATGCTAACGAGTGAGGGTCAATGCCCTGCTTTTCCATCCGATCAGCCAGAGTCAGACCATATGATGGGGTGCAAACGAGAGCAGATGAGCGGTAGTCCTGCATGATCATTATTTGTTTGTCGGTATTGCCACCAGATATAGGGATAACCGACGCACCAATAGCCTCTGAGCCATAATGCAAGCCGAAAGCTCCAGTAAATAGACCATAACCAAATGCGATATGGACAATATCCTCTTGAGTGACCCCAGCTGCAGTCATAAAGCGTGCAACCAGCTCAGTCCAAGTGTGAATATCCTCTTTAGTGTAGCCGACGACAGTTGGCTTGCCGGTTGTCCCAGAAGAAGAATGGATTCTGACCACCTCACGCATCGGGACAGCAAACATTCCATAAGGATAATTGATCCGCAGATCATCTTTGGTTGTAAATGGTAAATGACGCAAGTCATCCAGTGATTGCAAATCCCCAGGCTTGAAACCTGAATCCTTGAACTTGGCTTGGTAGCAAGGAACATTGTTGGCAACGAGAGACAATGTTGTCTGTAAACGCTTGAGTTGCAGTTTCCGAATTTCTTCCCGGGGAAGACACTCAGCATCACGATTTAAAATATTAACCGGTAAATTCATAAGTTGATTCATTACTTTAATAATATCTGTTAAGTTATTGATTAATAATACTAAATAGTTGTAATTCTCTCACCTGGTAAAATTTTCACGCCATTTTTCGTCAAGGCAGAAATCGCTTCATCAACATCATCAAAGCGAAAGATAATCACGGCATTATCCCCTGAACGCTCGACAAAAGCGTACATATATTCAACGTTGACATTGTTCTTATCAAGAATTTGCAATATGGATGTCAGACCACCCGGAGAGTCCGAAACCTCAACCCCAATCACATGAGTGATACTCACAGTGAAGCGCTGTTCTTTTAATACTTTGAGTGCTTTTTCACTGTTATCAACAATAAGTCGCAAGATACCAAAATCGGAGGTGTCTGCTAATGATAACGCGCGGATATTAATCTCATTGTCACCGAGAACACCGGTAACATCCGCCAGACGACCTGATTTGTTTTCAATAAAAATCGAAATTTGTTCAACTTTCATGGCTGCCTCCTCAGGATTCTTTTTGGCGATTATCAATCACTCGTTTGGCTTTACCCTCACTCCGTGTGATCGTCTTTGGTTCAACCAGGCGGACCTTGCAAGTCACGCCAAGAAGATCTTTGATATCTTTTCTGATTTTATTTGTAACACCCTGCAATACCTTAATTTCATCCGAAAAAGTTTTCTCATTGACTTCAACCTGAACCTCAAGGGTATCCAGATTGCCATCCCGTTCAACAATCAGTTGATAATGGGGTTCAATCCCTTCAACATTGAAGAGGACAGATTCAATCTGGCTCGGGAAAACATTAACTCCCCGAATAATCAGCATATCATCGCTGCGGCCGCTCAGTCGTTCAATTCGGGCATGGGTACGGCCACAGATACAGGGTTCTTTGAACAAACGGGTAATATCACGAGTACGATATCGGATCAGCGGGATTCCTTCTTTGGTGATGGTGGTAATGACCAGTTCACCTTTTTCACCATCGGGTAACACTTCACCTGTTTCGGGGTTAATAATTTCCGGGATAAAGTGATCTTCCCAGATATGCAGTCCGTTTTGCGCTTCAATACATTCGATTCCGACACCCGGACCGAGAATTTCAGAGAGACCATAGATATCAACTGCCTTAATATTAAGCTTTGCTTCAATTTCCTGGCGCATATTCTCACTCCAGGGCTCCGCACCAAAGATACCAACCTTGAGTTTTAATTTGCGGAAATCAATTCCCTCTTCCGCTGCAACCTCAGCCAGATACAGACTGTAGGATGGGGTGCAGGTCAGAACTGTCGATCCAAAATCCTGCATTATCATCAATTGTTTTTTCGTATTTCCACCTGACATGGGGATAACCGACGCGCCAACACGCTCTGCACCATAGTGGGCACCAAGACCACCGGTAAACAGCCCATAACCATACGCGTTATGGATGATATCACCTTGATTGGTTCCTGCCGCAACAAAAGATCGCGCCATCATCTCTGTCCAGTTGTCAATATCACGCCGGCTGTATCCAACCACCGTCGGTTTACCTGTTGTCCCTGAAGAAGCATGAATCCTGACTATTTGCTCCAAAGGAACAGCAAACAGACCATAAGGGTAGCTATCGCGCATATCTTGTTTGAGGGTAAATGGAAAACGTTGTAGATCTTCGAGGCTTTTAATGTCAGCAGGTTTGATTCCATGTTTATTGAAAGAATCACGATAAAAGGGAACAGCGGCATAAACCCTTTCAACTGTCTGTTGTAGACGCTTTAACTGTAATGATTCTATCGCTTCTCGCGGTAAAGTTTCAAAATCATCGTTCCAGATCATTGTTCTACCTCCCAAACAATCTACTTAACCTGACAACCCGCTTCAAACGCCTTCAGATTAACATCTAAAAGGCGTTCTGGAATCATTTTCTGTAACGCCGTCAGCCATAATTCACGTTTAAATTCCAGGATATTTGATAAAACTCCAAGTAATACCGTATTGACGGTTTTTGCATTACCTGCTGCCAGAGCCAGATTCAGACCATCGACAACAACTGATTCCGGAAATTTCTGGCAGATCTTCTGCGCCAGATTTTCTGGATAGGATTCCACCCCACGGGCAACTTCCGGTGGAGAAATCT
>JASJGT010000157.1:0-2911 GCA_033791405.1 Desulfuromusa sp. | reverse complement strand
GAATATTGAGTAAAAAAAAAGAAGGTATAATTCCTCCAACAGATGCTCCGAATGGCAAGGAAAATCCAAGTGCAAACTCATCCCTATTCGATTGATTGAATGTTGCAAGTGCAAACATCCGGTAGATGTCAAGGAAGTTGTCGCCTTCTTAGACAATGTTTTGTTTGAGTTCAGTCTCCTTTTTTATAGGTTTCCCTGGGTTAAGGTATACAGTTTCAACCGGGGTCCAGTTCCTTGTTGTTCCTGACCATCGTCCAGGCGAGCTATCTCTGGCTGTCTGGTAAAGTTGATGGCGTTGATCCAAAATATCGATATCGTCTCCCCGATGACGCTGTCCCGGGGTCACGAATTTCAAAGCGCTATGGAGATGAATTTCGTTATACCAGTGCTGAAAAATTTTAACCCAACCACGCGCTTCTTCAAGAGACTCGAATGGCTTGTCGGGAAAGCCAGGGTGGTACTTCAATGTCTTGAACAAGGCCTCCGAATATGGATTATCATCGCTGACCGAAGGGCGACTGAATGATGGCATTACACCAAGCCGCTGCAGGGTTGCCAACATGGTAGCACCTTTCATCGGAGATCCATTGTCGGAATGCAACACCAAGTCATTTCCAGCAATACCTTCACGCAAATACGCCTTACGGAATACTCTCGAAGCTTGATTGGCTGACTCTGTCTGATACACTTCCCAACCAACAATTTTACGGCTGAAAATATCCATGATCAAATAGAGATAAAAGAAAATCCCTCTGACTGTTGTTGCCAGGTAGGTGATGTCCCAACTCCATAGCTGATTCGGGCAAGTGGCCAGCAATGGCAGAGGTCGCTTGCGCGCAGGTGGCTTCGCCTTGCCACGATGAGTCATCTGCTTGGCTTCACGCAGCACTCGATAAAAAGTCGATTCTGATGCAATATACTGCCCCTGGTCTGCGAGCATCGGAACAATTTGATTCGGAGACAAATGTGAAAATTCCTGTGAATTCGCGATCTCCAAAATACATTGCTGTTCCAACAGTGATAGCTTGTTGCGGGGCGTACTGTGAGCGTTCGATGTCCCTCGACTATCAGCTTTCACCTTGCCACCATCTTGCCAGCGCTGCAAGGTACGAGGCGAGATCCCAAGCACTCCGCAAGCCTTTAATTGGCTGGCTCCTGCAATGCGGGCCTCATTACTCCACTTGGCAATTTTGACGCGTTCTGCAAATTCTATTTTTCGTCCTCTGGGTCCTCCCAGAGAGACTGAACTTTTTTTTGAAGGACTAATAAAACAGCGGCCTCTACCAAGGCTTTATCCTTACGCTTCAGTTCTGATTCTAACCGTTTAATCTCTTTTGTCTGGGTACTTATTGTTGCCCGATCCGCTTTCGGCGCGAGTGGTGCATGAGCATGTCTACATGTATTTTTCCATGCGTCGATCATTTGCGGATAGAGTCCTTTACGTCTGCAGTATTCACCAAGTTCCACCTCGTTCAGGCTTGCTGTTTCCAAAACGATGTTGAATTTTTCTTCGCTACTCAAGCCTTTTGAAACTGTTGACCTTCCACGCCTGACACCTTTAAGAGATTTGCGACGCCATGTATAAAGAGTATCTTTTGGGATACCTGTCTCACGGACTAGCTCTGGTACACTGATGTTGTTGGGTGGTAGCATTCGAGAGATAATGCTCTCTTTCAGTTCTTTTGGGTAATGCTTCATTTATTGTAATCTCGTCAGAAAATTGCAGATTATAGTTTCTGCCTCACCTGCAGGATGCTAACGTCCAGTCGCCCTATGGGCTCCTTCCCATTAGCATCCTGCAGGTGAGAACTACCATCAATCTTACTATGCCCCCTCCTCACACACAACTCTTCAAGAAGAGGCGACATCGGCCTTGTTGCAAAAATCGCCAATATGAGATGAACTCATAGCATACCTTCAAATAAAGAGAGACGATATGAGTGATTTCAAAAAATACGGAGTGCCAAATGAAGAATAATGATCAGGCAATTTTGGAATCATGGAAGAAAAGTAGTATCGATATAGCTTATCCTGAGGATGTTCCCATTCATGACCGTATCGTTGGTTCAATAATGGGTTTTTTTGTTGGCGATGCGCTGGGATTGGGTTGCCACTGGTATTATGATTTTAATGATCTTTGGAAAGATTATGGTACTTGGGTAGATGATTATATGGATCCGAAACCCAACTCAAGCACTAACATGTCCTATATTCACAAACACAGATATGATATGGGCGTGAGGGCAGGGTATAATTCTCAAACCGGCCAGCTCATGCAGATTCTGCTTGAATCTGTCGCTGGAAAGGGTGAGTTCGATGAGGAAGATTACACGCTCCGTGTAGATCATTTTTTTAAAGAAATAGACGGATCTGCCTTATCAGGTAGATTCACAGACCGTGCAGTAAGAGAGGCATGGAACGCCAGGAAAAAAGGGATTGCATGGCAGGCTCCCGAAATGGGCAGCGGAACATCTACGGCCGATGCGGGCCAGTATGCAATTGTACTTGCAGGTCTTTATAGAAACCCATCCCAATTGGCTAAAAAGGCCTATCAGCTTTCCCGTCTGTGGTACAAAGATCCGGCTTTCATCAGTTATCATGTTGTCTATGCCTTGATTGTCCAGGCGATTATTAACGGAACAATGATCGAGGAAATGTGTGATTACCTTGTAGAAATAGGAGTCGATTTTATCGACAAATATATTTCAAGTTATGATGATCTTACCTTAATGGCTTATGCCCTGGACCTGGTTCAGAGGCCAAATATTGTACCCCTGCAGGATGATCGATTCATTTCCCGTGTGTATGGTCCTGACTGCCATAGTGCGCACTTGTTTCCTGCAGCTTATTATCTGGCTTTCAAATATGCCAAGGACTTTGAAAAAGCGATTCTGTTCGCAACCAATAGTGG
>JASJGT010000156.1:0-8891 GCA_033791405.1 Desulfuromusa sp. | reverse complement strand
AGTTCGAACGGCATCGAGATAAAGGCCGCCGTTAGTTGCGTTATTTGTCTGTTTCAGAATATGAGTTGGGTGGTGCAGAATCTTATTTACAATAGCGCAGGTCATAGATTCAATCGCCTTGCGTTCTTTGTCGTTCAATTTATTCAAACTGGACAGAGTTTTATCCATTTCTACCTGGCGAAACTGTTCCATTTGTTGGCGTAGAGCGACAATAGTCGGTTTCACTTCGAGGGTCGACAGCCAGTCTTGGAACTGACTCACTTCCGCGGTGATGATCAGTTCTGCCTTGGCGGCTTCTTTCTGTCGCTCCTTCAAATTAGCCTGAACCACTCCCTGCAAATCATCGACATCATACAGATAGATACTGTCCAACTTATTCGCAGCTGGATCAATATCACGCGGCACGGCAATATCTATCAGAAACATCGGCTTATAACGCCGCTCCTTACAGACCTCTTTGAGTTTTTTTGCACTGAGTACATAGTCCGGAGCACCAGTTGAGGAGAGAACGATATCAACACGGTGTAATTGTTCACGGAAATTATCAAAACTTACAGCAGTACCGCCAAACTCCTCAGCCAACTTTTCTGCCCGACTGAAGGTTCGATTCGTCACCAGAACCTTGGAAACGCCATTATTGACGAAATGCTTTGCGGCCAGTTCACACATTTCACCAGCACCAATCAGCATTACGGTTTTATTCTCCAGAGAATCAAAAATTTTCCGGGCGAGTTCTACCGCAGCAAAAGACACTGACACTGCATTACTGGCAATTGCTGTTTCGTTCCGCACTCGCTTGGCAACAGAAAAAGCCTTGCGCAGGAATCTATTCAGAATTAACCCAATTGATTTGTATTCACAGGCATAAGCGTAAGCCGTTTTGATCTGACCAAGAATCTGCGGTTCGCCAATCATCATCGAATCGAGGCTGGAAGCAACCCGCAGAACATGCTGAATGGCTTCTGTCCCTGCCGAAGCATAAAGATGAACTTCTAGCGTTTCCCGTTTCAGATCATGGTAATCGGCTAGAAATTGCTTCATCTCAATGATCGCAGCGTCCGGTTGACGACTGATCGCGTAGAGTTCGACCCGATTACAGGTCGACACAATCACCGCTTCAGTAACACAAGGCAGTTCCAGCATCTGCTGGAGAGGTGCTTCCATTGCAGTTGGCGAGAAAGCAACTTTTTCGCGTATTTCTACCGGGGCCGTTTTGTGACTCAACCCCACGATAACGATATTCATATATCTAATTGCCAGGTTTTCATCATAAGACAGCAAAAGCCTCAAAGGTATGATAGCCGTCAAGCAGCAAATTCACCCCGAGGAAGGTAAACAACAGAAACATAAAAGCAATAATAGAAAAAATTGCCGCTTTGCGCCCCTGCCAACCAATCGTCAAGCGCCCATGCAATAACGCTGCATACAAAAACCAGGTAATCAAAGCCCAAGTTTCTTTGGGATCCCAGCTCCAGTAAGTTCCCCACGCAGTATTAGCCCAGAAGGCCCCACTGATAATCCCCAAAGTCATCAACGGGAACCCGATACTTAAACATGTGTAATTGACTTTATCCAAAACATCTAACGATGGAAGCAGTTGGTAAATTCCGGTAAAACGTTTACTTTTCAACATCCGGTTTTGGATCAAGTACATCACCCCAGCGCCAAAGGAGAGCGCAAAGGCAGCATTACCCAAAAAAGCAAACGCTATATGGACAGGGAAAAGCCAACTTCTCAAAACGGGATTGAGTTGAACGACAACGTCTGGACTCAAGGCGCTGGCGACCATCAACAAAAAAGCCGAGGGTACTGCAAAAGCACCCATAACCGACAAACGAAAACGTAGATCCAGGAGCAGAAAGAGTAAGATCAGACACCAGGCAAAAAAAGATAACGATTCATGCAAACTGGTGACGGGGGTTCCCCCTGCGGTCGAATGGCGAACAGCAAAGCAGGTCGCATGCAAAACAACTCCAGCCAGCAAAACCCAACGACCTACACGGCTTGCTTGCTGCCGCTTACTAGCCATCGCAACAAGATAAAGGATGCTTGCAATAAGATAGATCAAGGTTGTGATGCTGAATAACAAGCTCATTGTTCCCATGGCATCCCTTCTAGAAGTTCAGTTGTATTTTATCCTGCAAATGGCACTAAACCGATGGATTGTATTTTTCCCGATCAATTCAGTCAACTATTTTCATTGTTTTCATTTCTAAGGGTTAACAAATTATCGGCCAAAAAGTTCTGCCTCGACCAACTCACACAACAAATGACCGATAAACTGGGCAAGTTCAAGTTGCCGTGGAGTAGAAGTTGTCGCCAGGTTGAGGCAAATACCGACATCAGAATTCTGCAGTGGATCTTTCTTGCAATCGTAAGAAATTAAAGCAATTGACTGCTCATTCTCCACAACTTCATCACGCAGACTTTTCAACGCTGATGCTGATGAGCCGTCATTGAGTAGCAGCAACAGATGGTGCTGGGTGTTTAAAGCTCGATAGTGACGAACCAGATGCTGGTCAGACTGACCCTGTCCTGACATGAGACTATTTAAAACGGGGTCGCTGCCAAGACATATGGCGGGGAGTACCGGCCGATCAAAACTGAGTTGAAAAGCAAACTGACTGGCTAATTGTTGAGCTACTGGCTGCAACGACCCATTTCCAGCTATGAGGAGATGTCCGCCCTCGGTAAATAGTATCCCAAGCTTTTTCGCCAACCGGATCAATTCATTATTTTGTTCACGACAAAACTGCTCAAACAATTCAACCGTCTGACGACATGCCGTGGTGATTCGCTGGTTCATTTTTATCTCCATCAATAAAGTCTTCCATCCATCAACTTGGCATCATAAGAAGCCAGGCCACCACTGTCAAGAAAGACCAAATAAAGCGATTACGACTTGATTTTCCCAAAAAAACCTATATATTGAGAACCGAATGTTTTATACGTTCATAGATGTAACACTACTGTCAAAGAAAGAAAAAAGGAGAAATTCAATGGCAAGCGATAAAATTTTTGCATTTACTGATGCTCAATTCGACGCCGATGTACTGAAATCTGACACCCCTGTGCTGGTTGACTTCTGGGCAACCTGGTGTGCCCCCTGTTTAGCTATCGCACCAGTGCTTGAACAACTGGCTGATGAATATGATGGGAAAATCAAGATTGGCAAAGTCAATGTCGATGAAAACCCAGCATCACCTGGTCAATATGGTGTACGCGGTATTCCAACCATGATTCTATTCAAGGATGGAGAAATTGTTGATCAACTGGTTGGCGCTGTACCGAAAAAGCAAGTCGAAGCGCTACTACAAAAAGCTTTATAGTTCAACTTAATAACAAAACAGGCTCTCTATGGAGCCTGTTTTGTTATCTATCTACTATTTCATCCAGCCAAGAAACTATCTTCTTCTCATCATCACGTGGAATTTTTTGCCCCTGCATCTCTGCCAATAGCTGCTTTTTCTCTTCACGCGCTTTTTTAATTCTGTCATCCGCTTTTTGTATAATCTCCCGGGAACTGTAACTCCAACGCCGGGTCGCATTGTTTTTTTCCTGGATCGCCTGCCGATATTGCTCCGCCAACTGTTCAGCACGCAGCAACATTTTTTCAACCCGCCCTTGAGTCTGTCGCTGTTCGTGTTCAGCAGCGCGGACGCTTTGCCGAAATTCAGCCCCTGAACCTTGAGGATCTGCTTGAGCAGGGACATAATTCAGATTGTCGGGATCCTTCGGTTCGACCACCTGTGTCTGCCCCAAACATTCAGCAGGGAGGGCCTGCAAATTATCGGTCATAAACAATTTTCCCTGTTTATCCCGACAGGAGTAAGTCGTCGCCTGCACTGTCACAACAGAAAAAGCACTAAGCAGCAGTAAAAATAGAATTCTTTGCATCAGCTCCTCCTTAAAAAGTTCGCTCACTGTCAAGCAGAATAGTCACCGGCCCATCATTAACCAAATCCACCGCCATATCTGCCCGGAATTGCCCCGTTTGCACCCTGATACCCCGTTGTTTTAACTGCTCGACAAAATACTCACAAAGGGGCTCAGCCAGCTCCGGTGGCGCTGCTGCTGAAAATCCCGGGCGGCGTCCCTTACGGCAATCGGCCAACAGAGTAAACTGTGACACCACCAGAACCTCACCAGAGCAATCAAGAATAGAAAGATTCATCTTTCCGGCGGGATCTTCAAATATTCTCAATCCTGCCGTCTTTTCTGCCAGATATTCCGCCGCCCTTTGACCATCCCCATTTTCAACCCCTAACAAAACCAGCAAACCAGAATCGATAGTAGCAATCCGTTCCCCAGCCACAACCACTCCAGCACGGCTGACCCGTTGAATAACCGCCCGCATGTTAATCCACCCCCAACCATTCGTCCAGCAATCCTCCAATCTCTGCTGGCCGAGTAAGAACGGCATCAACACAACTATGGGATTGATCTTCAGGATATTCCCCTTGAATTAAAACTGTTTTCATACCAAATTCTTTCGCCATTTGCAGATTCTGCAACTGGTCTTCCACCATGATACATTGATCGCCGGACAATCCCAGTTTATCCAGAACCTGCCGATAGGGATCAGGATTTGGTTTGGGTTGATAATCGGCAATCCGAATATCAAAAACATCGGCAAATAAACCGTCTAATCCGAGAGCAGTCACAACACGATCAGCATGACAGCGTGATCCATTAGTAAAAACATAACTCTGCAAACGAAGATTGTTTAATGTTCGCTGCAGTTCAATATCAATAGCGAGTCGGCTAGTAACATCAACCGCATGCACATAATCGAGATAATCTTCGGCATCGACTCCATGATGGCGGATTAGCCCCTGCAAAGTCGCTCCGTACTCTTTCCAATAGTGACGACGCAAACCATCAACATCGAGCGGAGCAATGGCCACAACCTCCTCCATATAACGATTGATCCGTACATCAATCAATGAAAAAAGATCACGCTCAGCGGGATAAAGGGTATTGTCCAGATCAAACAGAACCGCTTTCATTCAAACATCTCTCTATTGTGGATCAAAATTTCCACTGAATACCTCCACTGCTGGACCGGTCATCATCACTGAGCCAGCTTCCAGCCACTCCAGTTCCAGATCACCACCACGCAGATGGTTAATAATTTTCCGTTCGGTGCGACCGGTTAACACCCCGGCAACTGCCACCGCAGAAGCTCCGCTGCCACAGGCTAAAGTTTCTCCAGATCCTCGCTCCCAGGTTCGCTGAATCACTTCTGTCGGGTTAAGAACCTGAACAAACTCAACGTTCACCCGTTCGGGAAACCAACCATGATTTTCAATCAGTTGGCCGATTTCAGCGACCGGAAACTGTTCAACAGCATCGACGAAAATAACGGCATGTGGATTGCCCATAGAGAGGCAGGTCATTTCAAACCGTTGCTTGGCGACCTCCAGAGAAACAGAGATAGCTTTCTCTGTAGCAGAACCAAGCATTGGCACCTCCCCACGGGTTAATCTTGGTTCTCCCATATTGACCTGAACTAAGTCCACCTTGCCCGAAGCCCCAACAGTCATGGTCAAAGACAAGACACCACCGCCTGTCTCCACAGTCATTTTCAGTTGTTCAACCAAACCATGATCATAAGCATACTTGGCAACACAACGAATTCCATTGCCACACATTTGCCCTTCACTTCCGTCAATATTAAACATCCGCATGCGCACATCAGCAACGATAGAGGGAAGAATCAGGATCAAACCATCCGAACCGATCCCGAACTGCCGATTACTGACCTGCTGCGCCAATGTAACCGGGTCGTCAACCTGTTCCTCAAAGCCGCTGATATAGACGTAATCATTCCCCGCCCCATGCATCTTGGTAAATCTCATCTTTCTCTCCTGACAGCTATTGTCATATAAGCTCTTCGGATACTATAATTCACCAGAAGGACTAGACTCAACTTTTTAGTTTCTGCTTATTAATTTTCATCTGGGAGCACTTTTCATATGTCTATGCTACAAATCATCCAAATACATGCCAGCGACATGGATAATTTCTCGTACCTGATTTATTGTCCAGAAACATTACGAGGCGCGGCAGTTGATCCGTCAATGCGTCCAGAGTTGCTCCTTGATAAAGCGGTTAAACTTGGCGTGGAATTGGATTTTCTACTCAATACTCACGGTCATCAGGATCACATTGCTGGCAATGGGTTAATCCTTGAACAGACTGGAGCCACATTGGCAGCACATCCGCTTGACTTGCCAAATCCGGATATTTCACTAGCAGAAGATTCCAGACTTGAGTTGGGAGACGGGATAATTGAGGTTATGCACACCCCGGGACATACTCCAGGGTCGATTGTTTTCAAAGCCGGTCAGCAAATTATTACTGGAGATACTCTTTTTGTCAGTCGCTGTGGTCGGGCAGATCTACCCGGCAGTAACGTTGCAGAGCTCTATCATAGTCTACAACGCTTAAAGGGTTTGCCAAAGAGAACAGAAGTGTATCCCGGTCATGATTATGGTCCATCAGTGACCTCGACAATTGGTTGGGAATTGGAAAATAATGATTATTTTAAATGTCCAGATCTACAGAGCTTTATCAAGCTGCGGCTGGAAACCTGATGGGCTGTTCAACCTTTAAGTCCTGTTCGGGCAAATAACAACCCGGGTTCCTGCCAGTCGATCATTCCAGCCACGCCGTTCAGGATTGGTCAACATCACCAGATAACCCAATCCCGCGGGCAATAATTGCAACAACCCACCAACGCTGCGCAAAAAAGCCTGGGCAAAAGCCAAGGGCTCTCCTTCAGTCGTTTCAACCCGCAATCCAGCCAACATTTTTCCTGGAGTCTGCCCAGCCAAAAAATGAAATAAGGTGAAATAACCAAACGCCAGAAAAAAAAGAACCAGAAAATATGGAACCGACAAATCAATCAAAGTTTCCAGGGAAGGGAGCAATCTGGTTTCCCCTGCAGACATGGCTGCTTCTGCGGCTACAACAAAACTTATTCCGACAACTGCAAGCAGAATCACATCACAGATAAAAGCTTCAATACAGTTCAACAATGGGGGGGAAGCTGCAAGATTATCGACAGTATCTTCAGACAAATCATTCGTAACAACCGGGGAGACAACAGTTGTTGCTGCTGCAGTGACAGCTGCGGTAGCTACAGCGACGACTTCCCTTTCTCCGCTAACAGACTCTGCTTCCCCAACCGGATCTGGATCCAAGGGTAACGAGGAAGAGTCCCCCATCTCCAAGACAGAGTTCTCAGGCAATTCTTCCAGGATGGAAGAGTCGTCTTCTAAAAATGGCTCAGCAGGCTCTCTCTCTGCCACAAACTCAGAGGGCTGTTCTGCAAAAGTATTGAGATGATCTTCCGGAGCCCCCACAATTTGTGGAGACTCCGGTAAGTCAAAAGGGCGTTTGGGGTCCTCCTCAGACCCTGAATCCTCAGATTCACTTGCTGAATCCGATTCTTCATCATCAAAAGAGAAATCATCCTCAGTGGCAGATTCACTTGCTTCATCCTCCGCACCAATACCAAAGTCATCCTCAAGATCAGCCTCTTCAGCTGGCAAATCAAAAGCAAAGTCATCACCGGACTCAGCATTATCCTCAGCTGCTTCTGTTGGCCCCTCAATCGTTTCTTCGATATCCTCATCTTCAGGAGCCTCTTCAAACAACTCATCAAATGAGAGATCATCGTCCTCGGTACTGTCGCCCATAAAATCAAAACCGAAATCATCTCCATCGGCTCCAGCGGCAGTCGGCTGATCACCTGCTGCATTCACAACCGCAGCGGTTGCCGTTGCCGCAGCAACTCCCGTAACCGCAGCCACAGCAGCATCGGCACCAATACTGTCAAGCTCTGCTTCTTCGGCTCCACCACCTGAACTCATCTTCCCTGGAAACAAAACACTCCTGATTCCAAAGTTCTGCTTGAATTCAAGCAAATCTTTGCCACATTTTTTGCAGCTATCCAGGTGATCAAAACTGTTGTAGCCACACTTGGGACATCTCATGACTTTTCCTTTCGTTAATACATAGTAACTTAACCATGCTGGCCCGAAGCCAAATCCCCATAAAGATATTGTAAAATTGTCATTATCGCAAGTCCTGCGGTTTCCGTACGCAAAATCCGCGGACCAAGGCTGACTGGTTGATACCCTTCGGCCTCAGCCTGCGCCACTTCCTGTTGACTGATTCCCCCCTCTGGGCCGACCATAACAGCAATCCGTTGCGGGGGTAACTGTAGGAGAACATCCTCCAGAGGTTTCGCACTCTCCTCCCAGAGTAATAATTTCAAATCGGCTTTGACGGTCGACAAAACACCCGAAAATGTCTCAACCTCCAATTGTGGAAGATGATACTGTTTACTCTGCCTTGCCGCTTCCTGAATAATTTTCTGCCAACGCTGCAGCCGTTTTTCTTTTCGATCAGATTTTAACAGCCCAACACTCCGCTCCATGGCTGTCAAACAAAACTGATTAACACCAAGTTCGGTCCCTTTTTGCAGGATCAATTCGAGCTTATCCCCTTTAGGGAGTCCCTGAATCAAGGTAAGAAAACAATTTGGCGCAGGATAATTAACAACATCCTGAAGCTCAGCATTTGAATTATCTCTTAATATTGATGTAGCGACTTGCCCTACACCATTAAACAGTTGAATTCTATCTCCCGGTTGCAAACGCAGAACCATTTGTAAATGCCTTCTTAAATCATCGGGTAAGCAGATGATAGCACCACGACATAACTCTGGCTCAGGTAAATAGAAACAACGCATTTATATTATACTGATCTCGCAACTAAGCAACACCTTGATTACGCCATCAGCCTCTGCAATATCAGGCAGACCCATTCATCCTGATAACGGCTCGGAAAAGATTTCAAAGGCAAATCGGCAAAACCAC
>JASJGT010000155.1:0-12730 GCA_033791405.1 Desulfuromusa sp. | reverse complement strand
TGCAACGGCTGCGATTTCCGCAGGTGTCAATTTGTGTAGCCTGCAGGTTATGCTCGGGCATAGTGATATTCGGATGACCGAAATATATACCCATTTAGCGTCTGATGTGTTAAAAGCAGAGGCTGAAAAAATGGCAACTTTGCATCAAAAAGCAACTCAGGCGTCGGGAATGTCGGGATCTCGAAGTGGCCATAAAGTCAAGGCAATACAGCCTGTTTGCCGTCATAAACCCTAATTCAGGACGAAGGGGGGGGTCGGAGGTTCAAATCCTCTCGCCCCGACCAGTTTTAAAGCACTTAGGGTATTATTCCTCTGGGTGCTTTTTTGATGGATAAAACATCATGGAAATTGAACTCTGGCAGTATTTTACTGTCTTCATATTGATTGGCTTTGCTGGTTTTATCGATTCCATTGCAGGCGGGGGAGGACTGATCGCAGTTCCTACTTATCTGGCTCTGGGGGTGCCCACGGAACTGATTTTAGGAACCAATAAGTGTGTTAGTTCTTCAGGAACGACTTTTGCGGTGTTTCGCTACATCAGAAGCGGCTCTATTCTTTGGAAAACTGTCATTTATGAAATTGTTGCTGCATTGGTTGGTTCAGCTATCGGGGCCTCACTCTCAACCTACCTGTCCCGCAGCATTATCTTCACCCTGCTACTGCTGGTGATACCGATTCTTTTTTACTTGCAAGCCAGACACATGGGAGTACAAGCAATAAAGACGGAACTCACCCGTCAGCAGATTGCTTTACGATCCAGTTTAGCGGGATTTTTCATCGGCGGCTATGATGGAATTTTCGGCCCAGGAACCGGAACCTTTTTGTTGTTAGCCTTTATGCTGTTCCTCCATATGAGCACCAAAGAAGCCAGTGCCAATGCCCGCATCGTCAACTATGCATCCAACATTTCTGCCTTTATCTATTTTCTCTATCAAGGGCGGATCTTCTGGCCGATTGCTCTGGTTGCCATTGGTGGAGCCATCTGTGGTAACTGGCTGGGAAGTGGACTGGTGATCAACAATGCTGACAAGGTGGTGGTGCCGGTGTTCCGCTTTGTGCTGACCCTGCTGATGCTGAAGTGTGGGTATGATCTGTTTCTTGCTTAGTTTCTGGCACATTCCTGAGTCTTTAAAACTTTTTACAACCTCCCCTGTAAATCAGGATTATGTTATGTTTAGTTTTTTCTAAAGGGGTCTTTGCCGTGCTACGCACGTTTGTTTTCTATTTATTTTTTTTCCCATGGACACTGGTTGCAACCTGTCTGACTCTGCTCATTTCGCCTTTTGGTCAGGAGAAAATGCACTTTTTGATCCGTTTTTGGGGGCAAAGTTGTCTTTTCTTTGCGGGATTAAAAGTACAGATCCAAGGAATCAAAAATATTCCCCCTACAGGCTCAGCTATCTATGTTTCCAATCACCAGAGCAACTTTGATGTACCAATAATCTTCGCAGGATTACCAATCCAGTTTCGCTGGATGGCAAAACAAGAAATGTTCAGGATCCCCCTGTTCGGTCTGGCAATGAAACGCGGTGGCCTCATCCCGATTGATCGTTCGAATCGGCGTACAACGATGCACAGCATCATTGCCGCTGCCCAGCGCATTAAAGAAGGAGCTTCAGTGGTTATTTTTCCTGAAGGAACCCGCACTCCTGATGGCCAACTCCAGGAGTTTAAAAAGGGAGCCTTACTGATTGCTGCCAAAGCACAGGTTCCTGTCGTTCCAATTGTCATTCATGGTAGCTATCAAATCCAGCCCAAAGATCGCTGGAGAATCAATGGCGGTTTACTGAAAATGGAAATTCTCCCGCCAATCACAACCGACGGTCTAAAAAGCAAAGATATCGATATATTAACCAGTAAGGTCCATGATCAAATTGCCAACAGACTACAAGGAGCAATAACAGATGTCTGATAATCAATCCGAACAGCTACACTTGCTCCCCTTTGGTGGGCTTGGCGAAATCGGCATGAATATGATGGGGATTGAATATGCAGGAAAGATTCTTCTGATCGATTGTGGTCTGATGTTTCCCGAAGCCTACATGTTCGGCATTGACCTGGTTCTGCCGGATGTCAATGCACTGGAGAACCGCGGCGAAGATATTGTCGGGTTGTTGTTAACTCACGGACATGAAGACCATATCGGGGCCATTCCATTTCTCTGGCACCAACTTGGTGAGCCGGTCATCTACGGAACCGGTTTAACTTTGGGATTGTTGCGCAATAAACTAAAGGAATTTGAACTGGACCATCAGGTCGAGCTGGTACAAATTAAGCCGCGTGAAAAAATTGATCTTTCCCCTTTTGAGGTGGAACCTTATCGAGCTGCACATTCAATTGTTGATGGCGTTGGTTTTGCGATCAAAACAGCAGCAGGAACAGTGATTCACAGTGGTGACTTCAAAATTGACCAAACCCCGGTTGATGGTGAAACAACCGATCTGGCACGGCTGGCAGAATTGGGAGAAGAAGGGGTTCTCCTGCTTCTGGCCGATTCAACCAATGTTGAAAATGAAGGCTACACATTATCAGAAAAGACAGTCGGAAAAGTTCTCGATGAAATGATTCCAAAATGTCAACAACGGGTTATTGTGGCAACCTTCTCATCCAATATTCACCGCATCCAGCAAATTGCCGATGCGGCAAAAATTTCCGGACGAAAATTGTTAATCAATGGGCGAAGTATGGTCAGCAATGTCGATATCGCCCGACAATTGGGCTATCTGTCCATTGCGGAAGAACAATTTATTGATCTGCGTGAGATGCGCGATTTGCCTCCGGAACAGGTGTTAATTATCACCACTGGCAGTCAGGGTGAACCACTCAGTGCCCTGATGCGGATTGCACTGGGAGATCACAAACAGATCGAGCTGGAACCAGGAGACACAGTTATCCTGTCGTCAAAGTTTATCCCCGGCAATGAAAAAGCGATCAGTGATCTGATTAATAACCTGTATCGACGTGGTGCCGAAGTTTATTACGAAACAACCAGTGAAATTCATGTTTCCGGACACGCCAGTCGTGAAGAGTTAAAGCTGGTGCACAACCTGGTTAAACCAAAATACTTTGTCCCGATTCACGGTGAGTATCGCCACTTGGTCAAGCATCAACAGCTGGCTATCGAAATGGGGCTACCACTGGAGAATACGCTGGTTCTTGAAAATGGCCAGAAACTCACTATCAGTACAGAGGGACTCACCCGTGGTGAACGTTTTGAAACCGGTCGGGTACTGGTTGATGGTAAAGGGGTGGGTGATGTCGGCAAAATGGAATTGCGGGATCGGCGCCATTTAGCCAACCATGGATTAGTGATTCTGATGTTAGCAATCAACCAGACAACAGGAGAAATTGTTCACGGCCCGGAAATTTTCAGCAAAGGGTTTGTCCCGGAAGATAACGAGGAGAGTGACGCGCTGCTGGCTGATGCAAAGCAAGCAGTCTGTAATCTACTGCAAGAGCACAGTCAGGCGATGCTGAGTGACTGGGAAGAGCTCCGCGTCGAAGTCCGTAAAACATTACGGCGTTGTTTTAACAAACAAATCGCCCGACGACCTTTAATTTTGCCTGTTATTTTGGAGTTATAACTGAAATAATAATCAGGTATTCTCTACTGAGTTGTTGAAAAATCTTGAGACAACCAAAATACCAAGAAAATCAGAAACCTTAACGCAGAGACGGAGAGACACACAGAGAGAAAAAAATCTTTTTTAAGGGGCTAAGCTCACAAAAGAATATTGTGCCCTTCTCTGCGGACTCTGCATTTCTCAGCGTCTCTCCGTTAAAGTTTTTCTGCACAAATTGAAAAGATAGAAGACTATGAGTAAAGAAACTCCAGAAGTCCCCACTGAAAATTGGATGCGCAAAGAAATTCTTGGGCTGGTCTGGCTGGCACTGGGGATTTTTTTACTGATCTGCCTCGGCAGCTACAGTATTGATGATCCCTCTTTCAACAATAATCTCCAGCCTGACCGAATCAATAATCTGGTCGGCGTCTTTGGCGCCCATCTGGCAGATCTCCTTTATCAAACCTTTGGCCTGACCGCTTTACTCTGGCCCCTTGGTTGTCTCCTCCTAGCCTGGCGCTGGTTGAAATTCCGCGAAGTTCATTTCCGCTTTGTCCGGTTGATCGCTTTCTTTATCCTCCAAATAGCTCTGGGTGGATTACTGGCACTTAAATTTACCAATGTCCCCTTGTTTGGTAGTCAAATCAATGAGGCGGGTGGGGCGATTGGACGAGTTCTGGTGCAACTCCTCTCTCGATATCTTAATATTGGCGGTGCAGCTCTTGTTCTGATTGTCTTTTTCCTGGTCTCGCTGATCCTCTCAACACGCTTCTCACTGGTTCTGTTCTTTGATGGGATTTTGGAACGGTCCGGTCGCCGCATGGAACAACGGCGTGAAACTCGCAATGCCCGTAAAGAATTGCGTAAGAAAGAAAAGCAGATATTGGAGATTCATACTCCGACAATTATTCAGCCAGAACCTAAAAAACTGCCGGCAACAAAAAATCCAAAAGGGAAGAAACAGAAAAAAAATACCGATGAAGAAAATCAAGTGAGCTTCTCCTTTTTGGAGCCAAGCGGCATTTACCATATGCCGGTTTCCTCACTGTTAAATCATGAGGGTGGCGATCCAAAACCGATTGATCGCGACAGTTTAACCATGGCAGCCCGGATGCTGGAAACGAAACTACTCGATTTCGGTGTTGAAGGGGATGTGGTTGAAGTCAAGCCCGGTCCAGTCGTCACTATGTATGAATTTGCCCCAGCTCCCGGAGTCAAGGTCAATAAAATTTCCAACCTGCAAGATGATTTGGCCATGGCTCTACAGGCTGTTTCAATCCGTATTGTCGCACCCATTCCTGGGCGTGGCGTGGTGGGTATTGAAATCCCCAACAAAGATCGTGAATTTGTCTATTTGAAGGAAATCATCGAATCAGAAGCTTTCCAAAAAACCAGTGGAAAGCTGCCAATGGCGCTCGGCAAAGATATTTTCGGCCAGGTGGTCGTTTCAGATCTGTCTAAAATGCCTCACCTGCTGGTTGCAGGTTCGACCGGTAGTGGTAAATCTGTATCGATAAATACAATAATACTTTCACTCCTTTATCGTGCCACCCCAGACGATGTACGGCTGATCATGATTGACCCGAAGATGTTGGAGCTGTCAATTTACGAGGGAATTCCCCACCTGTTACTGCCGGTCGTCACCAACCCGAAGAAAGCGTCATTAGCACTAGCCTGGGCGGTACGAGAGATGGAACGCCGCTATCAGCTGATGGCAGCCAAAGGGGTGCGAAATCTCGACGGTTACAACCGCAAGTTGGTCAAAGAAGCTAAAGACAAAGAAAACCTTCCGCCGGAACCAGAACCAATTGAAGATTTTCTCGATGCAGAAATGGAGCTCCCTCCCTTCATCGAACCAGTAGAAGAACTGGAGCATGTCCACCTGCCGTACATTGTCGTGATCGTCGACGAGCTTGCCGACCTGATGATGGTTGCCCGGCGGGAAGTTGAAGAGTCGATTGCCCGTTTGGCACAAATGGCCCGCGCTGCCGGTATCCACTTAATTCTTGCCACTCAGCGGCCGAGTGTCGATATCATCACCGGTTTAATTAAAGCTAATTTCCCGACCCGAATTGCCTTTAAAGTTTTCTCCAAAATCGACTCACGAACCATTCTTGATTCCATGGGAGCCGAAACATTGCTCGGCAATGGGGACATGCTGTTTCTTCCCCCCGGGGTCGGCTACTTGCAACGGGTTCACGGTGCATTTGTTTCTGAACTGGAAGTTCAACGGGTGGTCGATTTCCTTTCCAAACAAGGGAAACCAAGCTATGACAAATCGATTCTGAAAGCACCCCCGACAGCGGGAGCTGATGATCTTGAAGAGGAAGAGTACGACGTCCTTTGGGACGATGCCGTAAAAATCGTAACTGACAGCCGCCAGGCCTCGATTTCTATGGTACAGCGCCGCTTACGGGTTGGCTATAACCGAGCAGCCCGAATGATCGAGCGGATGGAACAAGAAGGGATTGTTGGCCCCTCTGATGGTAGCGGCAAACCCCGCGAAGTTCTTGTGAGCAAGATAGAATAGATAGATGGCTGCAAAACCGGGAACGTCCCCGTATGGAGGCTGTCCCAGGCTTTTGTGGTGCGAACCGCCACAGTTTCATGGCTCGCAAACTCTTGAGACTGCCCCGAGTTCACTACAATATAAACTATCCTTCCAGCACCTGCTGCACTACCGTTTGTAATTCTACAAAGCGATACGGTTTAGCCACCCGACCTTGAAATCCGTACTCCGCATAGTTTGCCATCACCGAATCAGTCGCATAACCGCTGGAAACGATAAGTTTTGCCTGTGGGTCGATTTTGAGGATTTTCTGAGCAGCTTCACGTCCCCCCATACCACCGGGAATAGTCAGATCACAGATGACAATATCATATTCTCGACCTTCTTCATGTGCGAGCCGATATTTTTCAACAGCCTCCTCCCCATCAACAGCATGATCGACCTGATGCCCCATCTCTTCAAGCATGGACCCGCTCATCTGCTGCACCAGTTCTTCATCATCCAGCACCAGAATACGGGCAGAATCCGCCACACTATCTGTGGTTAATAGATCTGTTGCTACAGCCACCGACTGCTCTTTTTGTTCTTCCACAGCAGGTAGAATAATCGTGAACGTTGTTCCCCTATTCAGTTCTGACGTCGCAACAATGGTGCCATTATGCTTGCTGATAATAGAGTAGCATGATGCCAGCCCGAGACCGCTTCCTTGCTGTTTGGTCGAAAAATAAGGATCAAAAATTTTATCCAGATGTTGAGGTGCGACACCGACACCTTGATCCTGCACAGAGATCTGCACCTGCTTGCCAGCTGCTGTTTTAATATTTACAGCACTAATCATGACGCTACCACCACCTGGCATCGCCTGTTTAGCGTTAATGACCAGATTGCTGACAACCTGACTGAGCTGCCCCTTATCAGCGTCAACCAGCCATAACTTTGGATCGATATCGAGCTGTAGTTTAACATTGCTGCCACGAAGTGAGAATTTTGCAGTTTCGGTAATCACTCCCTCAAGAGAGAGTGTTTCCTTAATCGGGTCGCCACCTTTGGCAAAGGTCAATAATTGTTGGGTTAAACCGGTGGCACGCTCCATCGACATCCCAGCAGAATCAAGATATTTGTACGATTTATGCTCATTAGATAGAGATCTTTTTGCCATTTCTATATTGCCGAACAGCCCCGCCAACAAATTATTGAAATCGTGGGCGATACCGCCGGCTAATACACCAACCGATTCCAACTTACGTAATTTCAAAATTTCTTCTTCCGCACGCTTTTGCTCGGTCAAATCGACAACGACACCCCTCAACCCACACGGTTTCCCATCCTTTACTATAGGACCGACATGGAAAAGTGCTGGAAAAGTTGAACCATCCTTTCTCATACATCGATATTCAGTACGTTTCTTTTTCTCGCCGCGAAACTGTGCCGCCGTATTTTCCACAACTTTCTGCAGCTCCTCCGGGGCAAACATATCGGTAGCAGATAGCCCTTTGGCAAAATCCTCTTCAGTAAAACCAAAAAGTTCAACCGCCCGCAAGTTGGCATAAGTCACAACCAACTCCGCATTGGACTCAAAAATTGGTTCCGGCAGTAATTCCGCCATATTTCTGAAACGTTCCTCACTCTCTTTCAGCGATGCCTCCGCCTGTTTACGTTCGTTAATATCAATTACAATTCCTTCCATATAGTCACTTTCAGGATAGGCCTTAACCGAAATCGAACAAAAAAACTTCCGCCCACCTGAAAACGATAACTCTTCTTCAAAATCGGTGACACTCCCCTCCTCTTTAAGTCTTTTAAGAAGTGTTTGGCGTTGTAAGCGGCCTTGAAACAGGTCGGTGGCCTTCATCTTGCCAACAATCTCATCGATCTTGTAACCAAGCACTTCTGCCACTGTTTCATTCACATCAAGATACATTCCATCAGACAATCTAGAGCGGAAAAAGCCAATCATGGAGTTATCAAAGAAATTCCGATATCGGTCTTCACTTGAAAGCATTTCTTCCTGTGCCATCTTTTTGGCATGCAAAATGGCGTTGACATTATCGGCAATCCGAGATAGTCCATCAAAATAGATTTGACTACTGTCGATCTCTTTATCCTCATATGCCGCCTGATTAAAAGACATAACGAACGAAGCATAATCTTTTTTCAATCGCCTGCTCACCAGGTGGAATAAAAATAAGATAAAAATAATAACAACACCGGTGACCAAAATGGTTCTCCGGATCTCGGTGAGCTGCCGCTGCTCTAATACAGTCTGTAATGCAGTAATATTGTTTTCAACGTTATCAAGGTAAACACCTGCTCCGACCAACCACTGCAAGTCAGGGATGCCATAAATGAATGAAGCTTTAGGGAAGTCCTTCTCGGGTTCAGCCGGCTTGCTCATCGAATAATAAATGTAATCGCCATCCGGCTTTAAAGCAGCGGCATACTCCTGATCAAAAAGAGCCTTGGCTTTGTCCGGATTTTTATCAAAAACTTCCCAGAGTTTTTGGACACCAGGAATGAGGTGTCCGTTTGCAACCAAAGCATCCCCGTTCAATTTGTTAACAAAAATATATCCATCTTGACCAAACCGGATGTTGCTGATAGTTGCAAGTAAATCTGCTTCGATCTGAGCTTCAATATCTTCGACATACAACCCCGTCCCAATAAACCAGTCAAACGGTTCAATCCGTTTGATATAGGAAATTTTCTGGTGTTTCTCGCCAGTAACTCCCGGTTTCGTCCAATAATAGCGATAGGAACCTTCCCCTGTCTGCTTAGCAATATCAATCATATCCCTGACAACAAACTGCCCCTGTGTATCCTGAAGATGCAGTACACTTGTCCCTTCAAAGTCAGGTTGGTCAGGATGTAGATAATCGACACCATCCAGCCCAAAGATAAAATAGTGGCCGGTTCCCTGCGTAAAGCGGATCGCCCTTAAAGCGTCCACGATCAGTAGCTGAATTTCGTCATCAGACTTAGTTGATTTATTCTGCTGGTAGATGTTTTCGGCAATCGCAGCGGCCTCATAAAGCCGCTGTTTGACTGTGGATTGAGTCTCCTGCTCACTGCGTGATAGCCTCTCATTAATCATAGCGACGACCCGCTCAACTTCACGCTTTATCAGCATTTTCTGCTGCGCCACATAATCGGAGCGCATAGTTTCTGCACGTTGATCGAACTCCGTGGAGCGGGTTAAAATATGCAAAAGCATGATAATCACCGCCAGAAAAACCAGCGCGGAAATGGTAATCAGCTGAAACATTCTGATCAATCTGATCCGTTTTTGCCGCATAGTTTAAAATCCTATCTCTCTGCCGATGAAAACAATCCGAACACTGCGAGAGATTTCAACATTATTCTGCCAATTTAAACATCCTAAGAAATAACACAAAAACAACAATCTTACAAATTTCTAACTCTTAGAAGCTCCATCCATGGGATATCAATTTCCTCTTGACAACAACGCTCAACCACTTATTGAATAGATTACAAGACAATACATTCTGAACACCATCAGAGTTTTGAACACTACATTCTTGATTTTGAGGATATTATGCCGAGAAAACCCCTTTTAAAGGATGAACAGATCATCCATGACAGCATCAAAGCAATACGTACTATTCCCCAGGCAAAAATCACATTGATGCTGCAAAAGATCGGCGGTCCCTTCGCCGGAACTTTTCATCTTTCTGGATCCTGGGGAGATTTTCACTATTATATCAAGCTTGTACCAAAGTTGACCCCACAACTCGCAGATCTGGTTATTCACCAGATAAAAACCTCTCCGGCACCACAAAACTCCAGCCCACTGCTGATCAGCCATTACATATCTCCACAGATGGCGGCATTATTAAAACAGAAAGAGATTGAATATGCCGATTGCGCCGGCAATCTTTACCTGAACCAGATGCCCCTTTACATTGAGATTGGAGGGCAAAAACATGCTCCCAAGTCGCCAGGAGCTGATCGTTTGTTTCGCCCTGCCGGGTTGAAACTTATTTATCTGTTGTTACGCAATCACCAGGCGATCAATGCCACCTATCGAGCCCTTGCTGACGATTCAGGTATCGCTCTGGGAGCCATTGGTAATCTTTTTTCAGAACTGGAAAAACGTGGAAATTTGACGACAAACAAAGGGACAGACCGACAGCTCAAGGCCATTGAAGAACTGCTCCAACGGTGGCAAATTGGGTATCTGGAAACGTTACGACCCAAATTGTTTTTACAACGCTGTCAGCTCACTCCTGGTTACAGCCTCGGGCAAATTCCGGAACTATTGCAGCAAGCACCCGAAGGACATCAGATCCTCGTCGGCGGTGAGTTGGGTGCCTCCCTATTGACCACTGGATTTCACCCTCAAAGTGCGGTTCTCTACCTGGATCCAGATCTGCAACTGAAAACTATGTTGAAATTACATCTGGTTCCAGACCCAGAGGGGGAAATCACTTTGTTACAGCCTTTCGGTCAACAGTGCGGTTGGAGCGGCTGGCAACCGGACGGCCTCACCTTGGCAGATCCACTGTTAACCTTTGCTGAACTCTATGGCAGCGCAACCGATCAAGTTGCCGATAAACTCTACCGCCAGTTTCTGTCACCACGATTGAGAAGCTGATATGGAAAAGCTCCGCACGCTGTTGCAACAAATTGATGGTCAGGGCTACAAAACCTACAAACAGTTACGCGGAAATTATAATTTTAAGACATTTCAACTGATCATCGACCATGTTCAAGGTGATCCTTTCGCCCAGCCATCACGAATCAGTATACAACTTTCGCCAGATCAGCATGGCATCCCTCCTGAATTGTGGGATAACCGGATTCGCCAGACAGCCCTGGAAGATTTCCTTGGGCGAGCGATTCATGTCGCCATCAATAAAATTATTAAAGGCGGTCGCGGTACCGGACGCAGTGGTGAAATAGAGATTGCCGTTAACGGGCAACAAGTTCTTCGCCGCAACGCAGTGCTGATCGACACTCATCAACTTGAAGCACGTTTGCTATTTGCTCTCCCCGGTTCGGGGCGTTCTATCCTGGCAAAGGAAGCGGCAGTGATGTTTTTCGATGAACTGCCACAGGCTGTTGAAGCAGGACTGACCTGGGGACAGCGATCCCTTAATACGATGCAGCAACACATTGCACAGGTAGAGGATCAGGAGACCTTACGCACCCAGCTCGAACAACTTAATGCTATTGCTTTTGTAGCCGATGGCTCACTGCTTCCCCGCCACAGTGGCACTGATGATCATCCTCTGCTCGATGGGGTTCCATTCAAATCACCACCAGAATTGAAACGTGAAGTTATCTTGCCCCATCAGGGGATAATTTCAGGGATGGCGATACCAAAAGGGGTCAGTCTGATTGTCGGGGGTGGTTTTCACGGCAAATCCACCTTACTTCAAGCCCTGGAACGGGGCATTTATAATCACATTCCCGGGGATGGCAGAGAGTTGGTTGCCACCACAACATCAGCGGTTAAAATCAGGGCGGAAGATCATCGTGTTATCAATCAGGTTGATATCAGTCCCTTCATTTCCACCCTGCCGGGCAACCGGACAACCAACTGTTTTTCAACCGACAATGCCAGTGGCAGTACTTCCCAGGCAGCCAATATTATTGAAGCTCTGGAATGCCATTGCAAATGTCTGCTGATTGATGAAGATACCTCGGCAACAAATTTTATGATCCGTGATCAACGGATGCAGCAACTGGTACAACAGGAGCCCATCACCCCGTTGTTGCATCGGATTCGTGAGCTTTATGAAACAGAAGGGGTATCCAGTATTATCGTGACGGGAGGCTCAGGAGATTATCTCGCCGTTGCCGACCGAATCATCATGATGGACAATTATCAAACTTTTGATGTCACAGAAAAAGCCCACAATCTAGCTGGAGAGAAACCTCCCTTCAGAACGAAAAGAGTCCCTTTCCAAAAAAACCAACAGCGACAAATCAATTTGACGATAAAACCTCTGCCCCGGCAGCGTGAAGCAAAAATTCAAGTGCGAGAACGACGACTGTTGGAATATGGGCGGAAAAGAATTGATCTCTCATCGGTTGAGCAACTTCTCGATCGTGGTCAGACCGAAGCAATCGGTCGTCTACTGGCATGGTGTCACGAACATAACCCACAGCAGCAGTCTGGGTTGATAGTCACACTGCAACAAGTGCTGCTGCAAGTTGAAGAGCAGGGACTTGATATCCTCCTCCCCTGGAAAGCTGGCCATCTTGCCATGCCAAGGTTCTATGAACTGGTGGCTGCAGCAAATCGACTCCGGTGATTGAACCACGATCACCAAACCCACTTTGCCATGGCTTTGCTGTACTGCTTCTATTAACTATGATATTCTAACTTTAAGCCATTCTGGATTTGCCGTGTGTATTGTTTTTTTGGAAATATACAAATAATATCCAATGGTTATCTATAAAACTCGATTTTTGTGTACTTTTCAATAAATAAGGGGGAGGTCATGCCGAACAATCCTGATCGTCATATCGTTTATCGCTATGTAAGCCATCTGGTTAAAGACACTATTGCCCTGGTTTTAGCTGGAGGTCGGGGAAGCAGGCTGCATGATTTGACCGAATGGCGAGCCAAGCCCTCAGTTTATTTCGGTGGCTATTATGGTATTTTCGATTTTCCACTCTCCTACTGTGTGAA
>JASJGT010000154.1:0-4806 GCA_033791405.1 Desulfuromusa sp. | reverse complement strand
GGACGATTCCTGAAAAATGGGATGGGCGTGCTGCTGAAAGAATCGTTGAGGTGCTTCTGGAGTGTTGTTGATAAAAATTAGCGGTTAGTTTTTAGGTGATTTACCACTGATCATTCTTTTCTAAATCTTTTTGGAGATAATTTCAAGAATCTGACAATTATTGGTACAGGGTACGTAGGTTTGGTCAGTGGTGCTTGCTTTGCTGAAATGGGCAATCGGGTTAACTGTGTTGATATTGACGATGCTAAAATATCAGGGGTCAGGTGATCACTTTTAACTAAATTATTTAGAGGCCAAACACTTCTGTTATACAACGGTCGATTTGAGCCATCAGAGGGAGGGGACATTGCAACAGGGGACTGTCAACGAGTCTTTTGTTGTCGATTGTGCGTATCTGATCAACAAGCAGATCAGAGTCTTTTTCTAGTCGTCCTTCGGTTGGTATGCGGAAACGAAGCGGTTCCGCATTGTCGACAAGCTTCGTGGTCAGGGGGATGACCAGGGTTGAAGGATGGGATGCATCGAGAAGATCTTGGCATTGAATAATCAGAACTGGCCGAGTCTTCCCTGGTTCGGTGCCCTTGCCGGGGTTAAGGTTAGCCAGCCAGATTTCTCCGCGCTTATACATCCGGTGCGTCCTCGATCGCATCAAACTCGGCATTAACACGCATGCTCTCTTCACTAATTCGTCTGGAAGCTTCCATAATCCGTTTTCTCCGCAGTTCCCTTTCGACCTGTTTATTCATGGCGATCACAGCTTGACGTACATACTCGGCTCTGGGTATGTGCAGCTTTCGAGAGTGCTCATTGAGCTCTTCAAGAATCTCATCTTGAATCCGTATCGATATTGTTGCCATATTTTGCCTCCATATTTGTAACTACTTTAATTATACAAATTAATATACGTTTTTGCAACTCAGTTAGAAGAAAAAAAGTCAGGTGCTTACAGTTAATTGGAAATACGAAGGGTCAGGTGTTTGCTTTTAAGGGAGCTCAACCATTTATTACATTCTAGAAAAATATTGGGACAGGCGAAATGTGCTTGTTTTGTTTTTTTTGTTTGACATGGTTCCTGGGTTGCTGCAACCTATGCGTATAATTAATGCGCACAGAGGAGGCTGTTGTGAGAACTCAATATATCTACAATGTTGATGCACCCAAAAGACCGGTCAACCTTACAGCAAATGCCGACCTTCTGCAGAATGCTAAGGGGGCTGGTATAAACCTGTCACAGACATTTGAAGATGCGGTTCTTGTCAAGTTGCGGGAAACTCTGGAAGAACAATGGCTTGCTGATAATAAGGAGGCCATAGCAGCTTTTAATCTCCGTATTGAAAGTGATGGTGTTTTTGCTGCCAATAAAAGGAGGTTTTAATGGCTCAGTTTGACGTCTTTGAAAACGATGACCCAGAGTCTAAAACAATCATCCCCTTTTTGCTTGACGTCCAACATGACTTACACAAAAACCTGATCACACGCTCCGTCATTCCCCTTGTTTTGATCTTTCCTGCGGATGTGGAACTAAAAAAGTTATGCCCCCGATTTAACGTTATGGGGCAAGTTGTTGCGCTGTCCACTCCAGAAATTGCAGGTTATCCTGTTTGTGATTTAGGCAGTAAGGTGATGTCTCTTGCTGAGTATCGGGCGGAGATATTTGGTGCCATTGATTTTTTGTTGAGTGGATTTTAAAGTAAAGAATAATGGAAAGAGAAGATTCTTAAAGTTTTTTTTGACAGGATGAAGGTCTGAAAAGGTTCGGATAAAGCAAATTTATTTTAAAGGCTATTAGGGTGTTGACTAAACATCAGCTTTTATCCTGTAAATCCTGTCAAAGGCTTCTTGTAGAAGGTTTCGAAAATAATGGATATATTAGTAAAAAATTTAATCTGCCTCTCAATTTTATCAGTATTTAACAGGAGATAGTCATGAATTTAACTGTAATTGGGACGGGGTATGTTGGGCTTGTCAGTGGTGCCTGTTTTGCTGAAATGGGCAATAATGTGACCTGTGTTGATGTTGATCACAAGAAGATTGATAATCTTAAATTGGGAGTTCTTCCCATCTATGAACCTGGTCTTGAGACGATTGTCAAAAGAAATTGGGATGAAAAACGGCTCAGCTTTACAACTAATCTGGCGGATGAAATGGAGACCTCGAATATTTTCTTCATTGCTGTCGGAACCCCTCCTGGTGAAGATGGTTCTGCCGACCTTCAATATGTGTTGGCTGTTGCTAGAGAAATTGGTCAACTGATAACGCGGTATTCTGTTGTTGTTGATAAGTCAACGGTTCCTGTTGGTACGGCCGATCTGGTTCGAAATGCAATTCAGGAAGAATTGGACAAGCGAAACCTGGTGGTTGATTTTGATGTTGTCAGCAATCCCGAATTTTTGAAAGAAGGGGCGGCGATTGATGATTTTATGAAGCCAGATCGGGTTGTTATCGGCACAGAGAGTGACCGAGCCAAGGATCTGTTGCGGCAATTATATGCACCTTTTAACCGTAACCACGAACGCACCATCTTTATGGGCGTACGGGATGCAGAGATGACCAAATATGCAGCTAATTCCATGTTGGCGACTAAAATATCCTTCATCAATGAAATTTCTAACCTTTGTGAGTTGATGGGAGTTGATGTCGAGAACGTTCGGCGTGGAATCGGTTCTGATGGTCGGATTGGTTTCTCTTTCATTTACCCTGGATGTGGTTATGGTGGCTCCTGTTTTCCAAAAGATGTTCAGGCACTCATTCGGATGGCGCAAGACGTCAATTTCGAGCCTGAGGTTCTCCTTTCGGTTGAAAAGCGTAATCGGCAGCAAAAACGCTGGTTCTCACGACAACTTGAAAAGCGGTTTGGTGCTGACTTGTCCGGTTTCACCTTTGGGGTATGGGGCTTGGCTTTTAAGCCCGGCACAGATGATATGCGTGAAGCACCAGCAAAAACACTTCTGGCTGATTTGATATCAGCCGGAGCGAAAGCGCTGATTTATGATCCGATAGCAATGGAAACGGCTCAGAAAGAACTTCTCCCTGAGTGGTTTGAATCGGGAGATATTCAATTAGTTTCAAACCAGTACGAAGCTTTGCAGGGTGTCGATGCTCTTTTGCTGGTGACAGAATGGAAGCCTTTTCGCAATCCGGATCTTGCTGCAATGACTCGCTCCATGAAGCAGAAAATTATTTTTGATGGGCGTAACCAATATGAGCCTGACTATATTCGCAATGAAGGTTTTGAGTATTTTGGTGTCGGGCGTTTACCTGAGTGAGAAGATCTCAGGGGGCAAGTCTAGTTTGACTCTTTTATGATTGGATGACGATAATCTCAGAATCCAAGATGTGCTACTACCATCCTGCCGAAAGTGTAATCGACCAGGATGTTGCCGGATCGAGGGCTGCGGGATCATTTTGAAGAAATTAATGAAAAAGAGCCAGTCAATTATATTTTTTTGACAGAAGATATTTTCGTGTGTATTGTCCTGTGTATAGGGAGGTGTGCTATGCGTACAAATGTCGTTATTGATGATGATCTGATAGATGAAGCAATCAAGCTGAGTGGAGTAAAGACAAAAAAAGATGTCATAAGTTTTGCTCTTAAGGAGTTTATAGCAACGAGAAAAAGGAGCAATCTTCTAGATCTTGAAGGTAAGATAGAATTTCAGGATAATTACGATTATAAAGCGCTACGAGAAAACAGATGATACTTGTTGATACCTCGGTGCTGATCGATCTATTCAGGGGGTATGATAATGAAGCCGTTGCTGACTTTCATGATATTATTCGACAACAGATTCCATTTGGAATTGCTTCGGTGATTTATCAAGAAATCTTGCAGGGAGCTAAAACAGAAAAGGAATATGCTTCTCTCAAAGAGTATCTGTCTACCCAGCGTTTTTTTCATCCAAAAGATCCTATTGTCTCCTATGCTGATGCTGCTAATATTTTTTATTCCTGTCGGCGAAAAGGAGTCACTGTCCGCAGTACAATAGATTGTCTCATCGCACAAATTGCCATAGAGCACGAACTTTTGCTGTTGCATAATGATAAAGATTTCACTGCTATGGCACCAGTAATAGGTCTGCAAATATATGGTCAAAATTTTGTTTAGCTTTTGACTGTAATTTTAAAACGGAGGGAAAATTGATTTTACCTGTTATCCTGTCAGGTGGCGCTGGAACCCGACTGTGGCCACTTTCACGTGAGCTTTATCCAAAGCAACTCCTTCCTCTTGCCAGTGAGAAAACCATGCTGCAGGAGACGGTTCAGCGTCTTGAGGGGATTCCTGAACTTGAGACCCCACTGATTGTCTGCAATGATGCCCATCGCTTCATGGTAGCAGAGCAGCTGCGGCAGCTTGATAAAGATCCTCAGGCAATTATTCTCGAACCGTGTGGTCGCAATACTGCTCCAGCGGTCGCCATTGCAGCACTTTATGCGCAAAAAATGGAAACTGATCCGGTTCTTCTGGTCTTGCCGGCAGATCATCTGATTCAAGATGTGCCAGCGTTTCATCAGGCCGTTCAATTAGGCGTTGCACAGGCAGAACAAGGGGCACTCGTGACCTTTGGTATTGTTCCGACCCAGCCAGAAACCGGTTATGGTTATATCCGCGCTGAACAGTCTTCGACCACTTCTGTTTACCCGGTTGCCGAGTTTGTAGAAAAACCTGACTTGGAAACAGCAAAGAGTTACCTTGAGAGTGGTGACTATTACTGGAATAGTGGCATGTTTATGTTTCGTGCCAGCCGCTATCTGGAAGAATTGGAACGTTATCAACCCGAAATGCTGACTGCATGTCAGAACGCTTTT
>JASJGT010000153.1:0-4277 GCA_033791405.1 Desulfuromusa sp. | reverse complement strand
ACCGGTGCCACCGAGATTGCGGCTCCGCGCCAGATCGACACGGTAAAATCGTTCGACGAGTCGAGGGAAGTGTTCCTGATCAATTCCACAACCGAAATCTTGCACCCGGATACTGACCTGCTGATCCAGTTCCACCACCTCAATCACCACCTCGCTACCTGCTTCGCTATACTTAATGGCATTGGTCAACAAGTTGATAATCGCCTGTTCGAGCAATGAGGTATTGACCCGTGCTTTGAGCTGCTCGGAACAATCAATCCGCAGCGTGATCTGCTGCTGCAGCAGCATACTTTCGCAGGCAACTTGAGCGCTCTCCAAAATTGGCAATAATGGCTCACTATTCAGTTCCCAGCCCCCTTGCTCAGCACCCTGTTCTATGCGTGACAGGTTGAGCAGATCCTCGACCAGAGCATTGAGCCGCTCGCTCTGCTTGAAGATGATCTGCAGAAAACGTTGACTGGAGGTATTGGTCGACTCATCATCAAGCAGGGTTTCAACCGCTCCACGAATCGCAGTGATCGGGGTTTTTAACTCATGGGAGACATTGGCGACAAAGTCACGGCGAATTGATTCAAGTTGGCGTAACCGGGTCAGATCGTGCAGTACGATCAAGACACCAATTCGATCATTGTCATGACCGGTCAGCGCAGTTGCCTGGACATGGAGGTAACGCTTGTTCGGACCATGTATGGTCAGCTCATCCTCGCGCGGTTCCTGCTGGTTCAGAGCCTGACGGATAAAACGCTGTAGCTCTGCTTGACGGATGACCTCCTGGATTGGGCGACCAGGCTTCAACTGTGGTGAAACGGCAAAGAGTTCGGCAGCAGCCAGGTTAAGGCGGATAATGCGCTCATCGTTATCCACCGCAATGATCCCCTCAATCATACAACCAAGGACCGTTTCAATTTCACTGCGCTGCTCAACTTCCCGGCCAATTCGATCACCTAGCTCGATAGCCATCCGATTCATCGCCTCGGCCAAACGACCGGTTTCTACAGAACCAGTCACCTCGAGAGGAACATCCAATTCACCACGGGAAAAGCGCTGAGCTCCAGCGGTCATCAACTCCAGAGGACGGCTGAAGCGACGGGACAACCACCAGCAAATTGGAGCTAACAGTGCCGCCATCAGCAAACCACCAAAGATCAATTTCCAGTAAATTCCCTTGAGAGTGGCATCGATACCAGATAACGGCAAAGCGGTACGGATACTGCCAACCAGTTGTCCATCGGCGTAGGCGGGCATGGCGACGTACATCAGAGATTCGCCAAGAGTGTTGCTGAAGCGGGTTGATACCCCTTGCTGACCAGCAAGCGCATGCAAAACCTCTGATCTCTGCCCATGGTTATCCATTTGCTGGGCGTTTTCGTGCGAATCGGCCAACACCCCGCCATTATTCTGAATGACCGTAATGCGGGTACCCGATTGTTCACCGAGACGCTTGACCAGCGGCGACAACCAATCCTGGTCGCCATTGCTGAGATGTCCCTGGAGTTGTTGCTCAACCAGTTGCGCTCGGGCACGCAGATCATCCGCAGTCTGCCGATAATGGAAACTGCGGAGTTCAGCCGAGACATACCAGCCGAGCGCCAGCAAAACCAGGATGATCAAGAGGAGATAGGATGGATAAAGTTGCCAGACGAGTCGACGTCGATTCAAGTTCACAGTTCCTCCCGGAAGCGATAACCAATCCCACGGACGGTTTCAATATAATGGCTACAAGAGCCGAGTTTTTTCCGCAATCCAGCAATTTGCACATCAACTGCACGGTCGGTAACGGCGTAATCTTCACCACGAACAGCATTAACCAACTGATAGCGAGTAAAGACCCAGCCGGGTCGACTGGCTAATGCCTCAAGAACCCGGAATTCGGTAAAAGTTAGATCTATGTTTGTCCCAGCGACCTGAACCAGACTGCGACCCGGATGGATACGCAAGTCGCCACGAATCAGCTCTTCGCTATCAGCTTGCTGCTGAAGTGCGCTTCTGCGCCGTAGCACAGTCTGAACCCGAGCAAGTAAAACCTTAATACTGAACGGCTTAGTGACATAATCATCTGCGCCCAGTTCAAGACCACAAACGATATCTGCCTCCTCTCCGCGCGCAGTGAGCATGATGATCGGTATTTCACTGGTCGCCTCATCATTCCGCAAGCGGCGACAAATTTCCAGGCCATCAATGCCAGGGAGCATCAAGTCAAGCAAAATCAAATCGGGCTTTTCCGCGGCGATGGCTGTCAAAGCCTCCACACCATGACAAGCACATTCAGCACTGTATCCAGCCTTGATCAGATTGTATTGAAGCAAAGCAAGGATATCTTCTTCGTCTTCAACAATAAGAACGGACTTTTTCTGGTCTGTCATATAACCTCACTTCTTCACTTTACTTCTTAATAATTGGGTACCATCCGATTCTTTTGTTAGGATTTTGTGAGCTTAGCAGATATAAACCATTTTCCACACGACCGTTAGAACACGGAATATCCCTTAATCTATATCATACCGAAAAAACTGCTAGATATAATTAAACTGCTTATTTACAAATCCCGACTATTTTTGTAAACTTCTTTCAGCTTAGCTAAATTTCAACATTGCATTACGGAAACCACTCAACCGACAAGGAAAAAGTTTTGCGTTTCCAGCTCCTGACAATCGTACTCATATTTATGTTAACAAATTCAGTATTTGCCGCTGAAGGCAGAGTTGAGTTGGTCGAACAACTGGGCCAACAGATTCCTCTTCAGCTGGAGTTCATTGATTCAACCGGAAAAACTGTACAACTTGACCAATTGATTGATCGCCCAACCCTCATAGTGCCTGTTTTCTACAACTGTCGAAATGTTTGCAACATGCTTTTGGGGGGACTGTCTGCCGTCCTGCCGAAAATTAAACTGGAGCCAGGTGAGGACTACAATGTTATCACCTTCAGTTTTGACCCAACGGAAACCACGGAGATGGCTGTCCATAGTCAACAGACTTTTATGACCGCTATGCAAGCCCCTTATCCCAAACAGGCCTGGCGCTTTTTAACCAGCAGTCAAGAAAACATCCTTAAATTAACCGATGCAGCAGGTTACTATTTTAAAAAAGAGGGAGATGATTTTCTCCATCCGATTGCCGCATTTATTGTCACCAAAGAGGGCAAGATTGTACGCTATCTGATCGGACAGCGCTTTTCACCAATTGATCTCTCCATGGCTCTATTCGAAGCCAGTGAGGGGCGGATTGGCAAACCGATCCGTCAGGCACTCCAGTTCTGTTTCAGCTACGACCCCGAAGGACGCCGCTACGTTTTTAACCTCATGCGCGTCAGCGGTACAGTTATCCTGTTAACTCTCGGGAGCTTTTTGCTCTTTCTGATCCTGAGCGGTAGAAAGAAGAAAAAATGACAACTACACCCCTTAAAAACACCGGTTTCTATAGTGAAAGTCCACGCTCCGGAATACTTGGCTGGCTGTTGTCAACCGATCACAAGCGGATTGGCATCATGTATCTGGGCTGTGTCGTCGCCATGTTTATTGTTGCGGCCTGTCTTGGTTTAGCACTGCGCCTCGAACTGATCGCCCCGGGGCCGAATATCATGGGAGCTCAAACCTATAATGCCACCTTTACAATCCATGGCATTATCATGATCTTTCTTTTTATTATCCCAAGCATTACGGCCTCTTTTGGTAATCTCCTGCTGCCAATTCAAATTGGTGCGCGGGATGTCTTTTTCCCAAAATTAAACTTACTTTCCTGGTATTGCTACATTATCGGCGGGATTGTGGCCATCTTTTCTATTTTTTCCGGCGGTGGTGCCCCCGATACTGGTTGGACCTTTTACGTGCCGTTCAGCACTCAGACAACCACCAATGTGAACCTTGCTGTCGTTGGAGCTTTTATCCTGGGGTTTTCCTCCATTCTGACCGGAATCAATTTTGTCACCACAATTCACCGCATGCGTGCAGAAGGAATGGGCTGGGGACGGCTACCAATCTTCGTCTGGACCCTCTATTCAACCGCCTGGATTCAGATCCTTGCGACCCCCATGCTGGGGATTACCATGGTGCTGGTTCTGTTAGAACGGATCTTCGGTGCCGGATTGTTCGATGCAGCCCGCGGCGGTGACCCGATTCTCTATCAACATCTATTCTGGATCTATTCACATCCGGCCGTTTACATCATGATTTTACCCGGCATGGGAGTCATTTCAGAAATCATCCCGACTTTTTCCCGCAAACCCTTATTTGGCTACTGGGCCATGGCAATCTCCAGCTTGGCCATTGCTTTTGCCGG
>JASJGT010000152.1:0-4487 GCA_033791405.1 Desulfuromusa sp. | reverse complement strand
CAGACTGATATCAAGCGGATTGTCGCTTATTCCTCCATCTCACACCTTGGCTTTGTCATTCTCGGACTGGCGGCCTGGAATCAGACCGCCTGGGAAGGGAGCCTGTTGTTGATGATCAATCATGGGGTGACTACCGGGGCTCTATTTGTCACCATTGCGATGATTCAAAAGCGTACCGGAACCCGTGAACTGTCACAATTGGGAGGCCTATGGAAGAGCCAGCCGAATATGTCAGCGTTTTTTCTGCTGTTCTGCATGGCTTCGTTGGGTCTACCCGGATTGGCTAACTTTGCCGGAGAAATTCTGATTTTGGTCGGAACGTTCAAAAGCCATGCGGTGTGGGCGGCGATTGCTGTTGCTGGGGTTTTGTTTTCCGCCATTTACATGTTGCGCATGGTTCAGGGAACGATATGGGGGCCATGCTGTGAGCCGTTTGATAAACAGGACCTTATCAGCCGTGAATGGTTGATCCTGATCCCTCTGGCTGTTCTGGTTGTCTGGCTTGGCTGTTACCCGCAACCGATTCTTGATCCCTTGCGTGAACCGATCAGTTTACTGCTTCGTCAGGGAGGGCCGCCATGAGTTTGATCGACTTGCAATCACTGCTGCCTCAACTGATTCTGGCCCTTGGTGGGACAATAGTTCTGCTCCTTGGTGCCTGGGTACCGAATCGGCGTCTCTGGTTAGTTGTCGGAGCGTTGCTGGCCTTGCTTGCAGCATTGGCTGCCGGGTTTATTGAGCCCCCTCTGGCCGAGGTTGCCGGAATGTACTCAACCTCTCTCTATGCCCGTTTCTGTACCGTGCTCTGGTCGCTGATTATTGCAGCAACGCTGCTGCTCTCTTGCCGTTATGCCGATTTGCACCGTTTTGGCGGAGGGGAATATGCCGCCTTACTTCTGTTTGCCGGTGCCGGAATGAGTCTGCTTTCGGCGGCAACTTCATTGATCGGCCTGTTCCTCGGTCTGGAAGCCTTTACTCTGGTGCTCTATGTCCTGATTGCTTTCAACCGAAACGATAACCGTGGTGCCGAAGCTGGGTTGAAATATCTGGTTTTCGGAGCGGTGGCAACGGGGTTTCTGACTTTTGGAATTGCTTTGATTTATACAGCATCAGGCAGTTTTCATATGCAGGAGGCCCTCTCCGGATTGCAGGTTGAAGGAGTTCTACGGCCGATCGGTCTGGCTGGCTGGGCAATGCTGCTGGTTGCAATCGGGTTCAAAATTTCACTGGTCCCTTTTCATCTGTGGACACCTGATGTTTATCAGGGGGCTCCGGCACCAATCAGCGGCTTGCTGGCAACGGCGGCAAAAGGGGCTGTACTGACGGCCTTGTTGCCCTTGCTAGCATTCATGGGTGATACTGCCGGTGAAATCAAAAATGTCCTCTGGCTGCTGGCTATTATTACCATGTTGGCTGGAACTTTTGCTGCCTTGCCACAGACCAATCTGAAGCGGATGTTGGCTTATTCCTCCATTGTTCACATGGGTTATTTATTGATTGCCCTGTTGGTCGGTGGTGCTGATGGTGGGCAGGCACTGCTTTTTTATCTGGTGGTTTACAGTCTGGCTACTTTCGGGGCTTTCGGGGTTATCACTTCCTTTGCTTTGGAAACCGGAGAGATTCAGGATTACGACGACCTGCGTGGACTTGGATATCTTCATCCGCGCCGGTCTATTGTCCTGGCTGCTTTTATGTTCTCACTCGCTGGTATTCCTCCTCTGGCCGGTTTTTTTGCTAAGTTTGGCCTGTTTCAGGCGGCACTGCGCAACGGTTACCCGGAACTGGCCGTGATTGGGGTTCTTGTTTCACTGGTTTCGGTTTATTATTACCTGCGTCCGATCATCGTTCTGTTCATGCAGGAGCGTAGTGCATATCAGTTGCGTTCGGGTTCATACGGTGAATACCTTTTGCTTGCTGGTTGTTTTATCGCTATTCTAGCCTTGGGAGTTTATCCTGGTCCTTTGTTGAATTTGGTTGCGCAAGTTTTGCCCTAGTTGGTAGAGTTTTAAATATATAAACGATTGTTATTCCTAGTTTTTAGGAGAAAATATATGTTTATCGAAAAGAAAATCGAGCAATTTCTTGCCTCCTCGGTTTTTGCTGTCGTTGGTGCTTCGACCAATCGTGATAAATACGGCAACAAGGTCTTACGTTGCTATCAGCAGAATAAACGTCAAGTTATTCCGGTCCACCCTTCAGAGGGACAGGTCGAAGGTGTCATTTGCGTAGCGTCAGTTGCTGATTTACCTACAGATGTCCAAAGTATTTCGGTGATTACGCCACCGCATATTACCGAAAAAGTGGTAGAGCAGGCTGCGGCTAAGGGAATCAAAAATATCTGGCTACAACCGGGCGCCGAAAGTTCGGCAGCGGTTAAGTATTGTGAAGAGCAGGGCTTAAACGTGATTGCAGATGGAAGCTGTGTTCTGGTTGTGCTGGGATATCATGAGCACTGAAGTTGCGATGTTGAATAAAATCATATTTGCTAGCGATAGCTCTGGATCGTATCTGTCTTAACGCCTGAGAGACCGGTGAAGCAGATGATAGCAAAATTTTGGCACAAAACACGGGGGGATTGTAGGGTAGCAGGAGAAAATTTGATGAGTATGTTCCTGGACTTCGAGTCAATCACTAAAAGCATGGGAGAGCTGCCAGCCTCGCCGATTGTGGCAACCAAGTTGCTTGAATTGCTGCGGAAACCCGATTTAAAAATTAAGGAGTTGGCTAATGCCGTCTCCCTTGATCCGGTTATTTCTGCACGTTTAATGCGGATGGCTAACTCGGTATTTTACCAGCAGATGAAGCAGGTAAGGACAGTTGATCGGGCGATTATAATAGTCGGTGAAAATGTTCTGAAAAATCTCGCATTGGAATACAGTTTACGCTCGACCAGCAAAACCTACGGAGTGATGGAGCGTAAGTTATGGGAAAATTCGATCGGTTGTGCTGTCGCCTGTCGGATGTTGGCTGATCGTTTGACCGATATCGATAAAAATGAGGCCTATCTTGCCGGGTTGCAACATCATATTGGCAAGGTGGTGATGGTTAACCGCGACAAGGATCTTTACAAAGAAGTGATGAGGATTGTCGAGTCGGAAAAAGGGTTGCTCCGGGATGTTGAGCGGGGGTTATTTGCTTACTCTCATGAAGTGGTTGGTGCGGCACTTCTCGATCACTGGAATTATCCTAAAATGATTGTTGAGGTAACCCTTCACCATCACGAATTTGAAAGCCTGCGCACTGAGAACGAAGAGATATTTACCGTTTGTGCCATTGTCAGCCTGGCCAGTGACTTTTGCCGTCATTTCGGAATCGGCTATGCCGAAGCGACTGAGATCGATTTGACTTTGTGCCGTGGAGCTCTGGCATTAGAAGCGAACCCGATGATTGTTGATGAGTTAGCGGAGAAGTTTCACCCTGAGTTTGTCAAAGAACGTAATCTGTTCTTGACGTGATTCTTCTAGAAAATCTTTTTTTTTGTAATTCAAGGAGCTGGTTTAATGTGCAAGAAAATTTTCATTGCTGCAACAGGTCAACATTGCGGCAAGACCACAACCAGCTTGTCTCTGCTCCATCTTGCCCGTAAAAAGTATAATCGCGTTGGGTTTATCAAACCGTTTGGGCCTAAGCGAACCAAATACCAGGGACAGTTTGTCGATGTTGATGCGGCATTAATTGCCCAAGTTTATGGGATGCAAGACCAACTCGAACTGATGTCCCCAGTGGTTCTTGATTCCCATACCACCCGTGAAGTTCTCGAAGGAAAATCATCTCCACAGCAATATTTAGAGCGGATTTGTCATGCGACTGCCGAGTTGGAAAAGCAGTGTGACTTTTTGATTATTGAGGGTGCTGGACACACCGGTGTCGGGTCGGTGATGGGACTCAACAATGCACAACTCGCTCAACAGCTTGATGCTCCGGTTTTGATGGTTGCCGGAGGTGGGATTGGGAATGTGATTGATGCCATCCAACTGAACCTAGCCTTGTTTCGCGAAAACGGGGCTGAAGTTCGGATAATATTTCCAAATAAACTGATTAAGAGTAAACGGGAAAGCACGCTGAAATATCTCCAACTGGCTTTCAAAAGTGCCGCTATTCAGGTTGTTGGCGGATTTAATTTTTCACCCATTCTTGCCAATCCAACCTTGAAATATCTGGCAGAATTATTGCGCCTGGAACTTAAGGGTGATAATGAACAGGCGAGCCGTATTGTCCATCATGTCCATCTGGGGGCTGCTTCGACACAGCGAATTGTTGAACTGCTGCAAGAGTCAACCCTGGTTATTGTTCCCAGCAGCCGGGGTGAAGTGTTGGTGACGTTGTCAACGCTCTACCCTCTACAGGAGTTCAAAAATAAAATTGCTGGACTGGTTATTAACGGTGTTGTCCCGCTGACTGAAGTCGCACAGCGAATTATTGATAAAGCAAAAATTCCTTATATACGGGCGGCTGAGACGACAGCTGAAATTTACACAACGATTCAG
>JASJGT010000151.1:0-16302 GCA_033791405.1 Desulfuromusa sp. | reverse complement strand
GATCAGCCTTGGCGAGTTCAGTCATCTTTGCTTCTATAATTGGAAAATCTTCTGGAACAAATTTTTTGCTTTCACTAAAAAAATCATAGTAAAAGCCATCTTTGATGGCCGGACCTATCGTAACCTGAACCTCATCACCGTACAGTTCCTTAACCGCTTGTGCCATCAGGTGGGCGCTTGAGTGGCGAACTATTTCAAGAGCCTCGGGTGAATTCTGGGTAATCAGAGCAAGTTTGCCCGATTCTTTAAGCGGACTGGTCATATCAATCAAAACATCATTAAAACGCGCTGCTATCGATTGTCGTGCCAACCCTTCACCGATAGTCAAAGCAACATCATAAGGGGTCGCACTGGACTCAACCTCCTTGATTGATCCATCAGGAAGTTCAATTTGCAATAAAGCCATATGATTTCCCCTAAAATAATATTGAAACAAAAAGAGGCATCTAACAGATGCCCCAAGTCAGTACGGATATATTCAAGTTACCAAGTTCTGGTAGGCACGGGCGGGATTGAACCGCCGACCCCTTCCGTGTCAGGGAAGTGCTCTCCCACTGAGCTACGTGCCTGCATCAAACCGCGGCGTTTTATGTAGCAGACCATCTTCAATACTGTCAAGCTATTTTATCAATTTCACTCCGCTTTCAAGCTATTTTAAAGCTCATAGGGCTTGAAGAATTTTCAAGCTTGCCAGCAACAGAGGACAAAGATAAAGTAACAATTGTCACACAATATAATAAGAGGATAATAACTCCAGAAAAAGGAGCAAAGAAAAGTGCATACAATAGACCAGTTGATTCATGCCAGTTGCCAACGGCACACAGACAAGATTGCACTGCAATATAAAAACAAGGGGCGGTGGAAAACCTTTTCTTACAGTAAACTCTGGGATGCCGTAGAAAAGCTGGCGGCAGGTTTGCATCAGCTAGGCATCAAGGAAAAAACTCATATTGCTCTACTTGGAAAATCATCACCTCGCTGGGTTGCAGCATATCTTGCCATATTGAGGGCGGGTTGCGTGGCGATTCCCATTGACAAAGAACTTAAGCCAACAGAGCTACGCTACATATTGAATGACTCAAATTCTGAGGCGGTTTTTGTTGGACAGCCACAACTTGACACCCTCCTCGAGGTTATAGATGACCTTCCGCAACTCAAAAAAATAGTTTCAATTGATACCCCCTTTGCGGAGTTAATAGACCAGAGTGATACAACCGAAGCGATGGAGAACCTTTCCTCTCTCTGGAAAGATCTGGTTAAAGATCTAGATATCGCCCCTGAACGCTGTCAGTCGATTGAAGAAGCTGCCGTTCAAGCATATTCAATACTGACTCATCAGGAAGAGCAATCGGGAAAGCAAAAGAAAGTTCTTAACTTTCTCTCAGACTTAGCGATATCACGTCACCGTTTAATCAAAGAAAAGCGTCTTTTCTCCTATAAGGACATTTTCCATCCAGACCCCCTGCCAGAAACAACCAGCAAGGCAGATGACAGGGCTGTTATCCTGTACACATCCGGCACCACAGGTCGCTCGAAGGGGGCCATGCTCAGCCATCGGAATATTGTCAGTAATATTGAAGCAGCCAGCCAGCGCTTTCAGGTTGATGATTCGATACAAACTCTCTCTTTTTTACCGATCAACCATGTTTTTGAACAGGTCTGTGGAATCTTATTGCCACTCTCTCTTGGAGGACAAGTCAGTTTCGCAGAATCGATTAAAAAACTGGGTGATAATCTTAACGAGATCAAGCCCTCTTTTCTCCTCGGTGTGCCCGCTGTCTACCGTTTATTGCTTGACCGAATCATGAAAAATATCAATTCAAAGTCTTCTTCTCGACTCCTTTATAATTTTCCGTTGACGCGTAAGATTGTCCTCGCAAAGATACAACAATCTCTTGGAGAAAAGACCATATTTGTCAGTGGTGGAGCGGCATTAGATCCCGCCGTTGCTACAGGTTTTCACAGCCTCGGCCTCAATTTACTGCAAGGTTATGGGATTACAGAGACCGCTCCGGTTATCTCTGCTGAAAGTCCTTTCAAGAGCAAACCTGGCACGTCCGGGGAAGCATTGGATGGGGTAGAAATCTTAATCGACAATCCAAATTCTGACGGTGAAGGTGAAATTAAGGTAAAAGGGCCGAACGTGATGCTTGGCTACTACAATAATGAAACAGCAACGGCCGAAGCACTCGTTGATGGATGGTATCGTACCGGTGATTTGGGCCGAATAGATGAAGACAATATGCTCTCCATTTGCGGACGGGTTAAAAATTTAATTGTGACCCCTAATGGGAAAAATGTTTATCCCGAGGAGATAGAAAACCAGCTGCTTAAGAGTCCATATATTGCTGAAATCATGGTTTATGGACACAAAGTAGGAGCAACAGCTGAGGAGGTCTACGCCGTCATTTTCCCTGATGAGGAGGCGCTCTTTGCCTTGGCCAAAGAACAGAAGGACGGCCCAATGTCTGCGGCAGAAATCGAAACTTTGATGCGTAAAGAAATCCTTGCCCAAGGAAAAGCTTTATCGGATTACAAACGAGTCAAGAAATTCACCCTCAGAGAAGATGAATTTCCAAAAACCACCACCCGCAAAATCAAGCGCTATATTGTTGAACCAGAAATCTCAACAAATTAAACACAAGTAGACCAAACACTCGTTAATTATGGGCGATTATAGAATAGATTCTGCTTCTAAGATCAAAAGTTTCTGCACAGTGAAAAAACCCTGCTAAAGTTAATAAAATTCAGCAATCTAATCCTGTTGAAGAGGGATTTTTCTATAGAATATTCCTTTGAATTGAAACTTTTTCCAATATTGACAAGCCACCTTCTGGGTGGTCTAATGCCGACCATTTCATTAATCAAGGAGCCTAAATTGTGCGCTAAAAAGCCGATCACCTATAAAGATGCAGGGGTCGATATCGATGCAGGAAACCACTTTGTCAACTTAATCAAACCGTTGGTTAAAGAGACAACCCGTCCTGAAGTTCTCTCATCTATAGGTGGCTTTGGTGGCCTGTTTTCACTTAATAGTAGTAAATATCAACGCCCCACTTTAGTTGCTGCAACCGATGGTGTCGGTACTAAGTTGAAACTGGCTTTTATGTTGGATAAACATGACACGGTTGGGATTGATCTGGTCGCAATGTGTGTCAACGATATTATTGTTCAGGGGGCAGAGCCACTCTTCTTTCTGGACTACCTGGCAACAGCTAAATTATCTCCAGCACAAGCAGTTGAGGTGATTAAAGGGATTGCCGAAGGCTGCAAACAAGCCAACTGTGCCCTCCTTGGTGGCGAAACAGCTGAAATGCCCGGCATGTATAGTGGTGGCGAATATGATCTCGCTGGATTTTCCGTCGGAGTTGTCGATAATGATAAAATCATTGACGGCTCAACTATCACAAATGGTGATCAAATCATTGGTATTGCTTCCACAGGGCTCCACTCCAACGGCTTTTCTCTCGCCCGGAAAATCTTTCTAGAAACACTAAAACTTGATTTAGATACTCAGCCAAACGATCTGAATCAGTCTTTAGGAGAAGAACTACTGACCCCAACACGAATTTACGTCAAAAGTCTTCTCAACCTGATAAAAACTTTCGAGATTAAAGGGATTGCCCATATTACCGGAGGTGGTCTCTTGGAAAACATTCCACGGATTCTACCACGTCATTGCAAAGCTATTATCAACAGACACAGTTGGGAAAAACCGCCAATTTTTGACATGTTGAAAAAAGGTGGAAATATTCCAGAGGATGAGATGTATCGAACATTCAATTACGGCATCGGGATGGTTCTTGTGGTATCAAAAGATGCAGCGGAAGACGTCATTGGTCTTCTTGCCGGATTGGGAGATCCAGCCTATTTAATTGGCGAAATAGCCCAAGCGGAAGCCCCTTCGGTTGAGCTCGTTTGAACTGACACTAACTGTTACAGCAGGCAGATAACATGAGTTCGAAACAAAAATTATGCTTGGCGGTTCTGGCTTCAGGTAGTGGTACAAATCTACAGTCGATTATTGACCAATGCCAGCAAGGATTACTGGATGCTGAAATCAAACTGGTCATCAGTAACAATCCAGATGCGGGAGCACTTGAGCGAGCAGAACAAGCTGGAATCAACAATATTTGCATCAATCACCGTAGCTTCGACACGCGGGAAGATTTTGATCAAGCGGTTGTTTCTGCCCTCAAAGAAGTCAAAACAGAATTAGTCGTTCTAGCCGGTTTCATGCGGATTATTTCTGCAGTTTTCCTGCAAGCTTTCCCAGAACGAATCATCAATATTCACCCCGCCCTATTACCCTCATTTCCTGGATTGCATGTCCAGCAGAAAGCCATTGATTACGGTGCAAAATTCTCCGGTTGTACAGTTCACCTTGTTGATGGAGGAGTTGATACCGGCCCGATTATTGTCCAAGCTGTTGTGCCAATTCTTGCTGATGACACTGAAGAGATCCTCGCAGCACGCATCCTCGAACAGGAACATAAAATATATCCGCAGGTTATTCAGTGGTTTGCTGAAGAACGAGTTAAAATTATCGAGCGACAGGTAAAAATTGACAACTGTAAGAAGCTGGAAGCGGCTCTGGTCAACCCTCCCCTGCCACAGCGAGAAAAATAAAATACCATGCGTCCAATACTTGTCAGTAGTTGCTTGCTCGGGCTGAAAACGCGCTACGATGGAACCGATAATTATTCTCAGGCGGTCATTGATTATATTAAAGATAATCAGCTTACCCCTATCCCGGTTTGCCCAGAGCAGTTAGCAGGACTATCGACTCCTCGTCCAAAATGTTGGTTCAATCATGGAGATGGAGAGGCTGTCCTTACAGGCAACGGGAAACTTGTCGATGAAAATGGGCAGAATGTTACTGAGATTTTCCTCCATGGGGCACAAGAATGTCTTATAATTACCCAGCTGGCACACTGTAAACAAGCAATTTTACAGCAACGTAGCCCCTCTTGTGGATCTCAAAACATCTATTTAAATGAAAATTTGGTTAAAGGAGTTGGTGTTACAACTGCATTACTGAATAAAAACGGCCTGGAGATTTTCAGTGATGATAATTTACCTCCCCCAAAAACCTGAAATAATTTGCATCTATAAACCAGATATGCTACTAATGCGCGTTCGAAACTTTCAGGAGGATTGTTAAGATGTCTAAGCAATGTGAAATCTGCGGTAAAAAACCGGTAAGCGGAAATAATGTCAGCCACGCACACAATAAAACCCGTACAGTTTGGAATCCAAACTTACAAAAAATGCGTGCCGTGATAGATGGTTCGGTTAAGACGATAAAAATCTGTACCCGCTGTATCCGTTCAGGCAAAGTACAGAAAGTCGTTTAAAGTTTGTTACTCAAAAAAATTCAAACAAAAAGGGATGGTCATTATGACCATCCCTTTTTGTCGTTCAACCTAATTCAAGCTATTTCAAATAAGCAACCGCGTCAATTTCAACCAGTGCCCCTTTAGGGAGACCTGCCACCTCCACGGTGGCTCTTGCTGGAGCAATCACACCGCAATAACTGGCATAAATATCATTAACAACAGAAAAATCTCCTAAGTCCGCCAGATAGATTGTCGTTTTTACGACAGAGTTAAAATCGACTCCAGCTTCACTTAAAACATACTGTAAATTTTCCAAAGACTGCTTGGTCTGTTCCTCAATACCACCAACTACCAATTCACCAGTGCCAGGAACTAATGGAACCTGACCAGAACAATAGAGGAAATCCCCAGCTTTAATCGCTTGGGAATATGGACCGATTGCTGCCGGAGCTTTCGTTGTTTCAACCTTAATGATCGCCATGGATGGTCTCCTTTAATAATTGTTTGGCTTGTAAATAGTTAACGGATCAATTTCTGATCCGATCGACCCGAATCACCCCTTTGACTTTTTTTATTTCCCGTATCACACGATTCAGATGCTCAAGATTCTCAACATCAATCTCAAATAAATTGGTCCCTTTTCTATCTCCACGTGCGTGAACACTGGCACTGAAGATATTTGCATCGGCATTGGAGATCGCCCCGGAAATACCCACAAGCATCCCTTTTTGATCAGAACAAACGACCTGAACTTTGACCGGCCGCGTTGTTTTACGCTGCATATCCCATTCGACATCGATTCTTCGCTCTGCTTCACTGGCCAGAACCTGAGGACAGTTTTTTGCATGCACGGTTAACCCTCGCCCTCGAGTAATAAACCCAGTGACCGGCTCACCAGGGAGGGGGTTGCAACAATTGGCAAAACGGATCATCACATTATCAATACCACCAATGAGAATGGAACTTTGCGACTTGCGTCGGGACAACTTCCCCAGCACCTTCCCCAAAGCACCTGGCTTCTCTGTTTGTTGTTTCAAAGCTTCCTTCGGTAAAGCGTGTGAGACAACCTGACCAGAAGATAGCTTTCCATAACCAATTGCAGCAAAAATATCTTCTGCCGATTTAAAACCCAGCTCATTAACCGCCTGCGAAAAACTCTTCAGAGCCATAGCTCTCTTCATGCTGTACTGATGTTTACGTAGTTCTTTCTCTAACAATTCTCGACCGATATCAATGCTTCTGTCACGCTGTTCAGCTTTAATCCAGTGTCGAATTTTATTTCGCGCTTTGGGTGTTTTTACGAAGGAGAGCCAATCCTTACTTGGAGTCTGGTGGGCTGAAGTCAACACTTCAACAATGTCACCATTTTTAAGCACCGTCTTTAAGGGACAAAGTTTGCCATTGATACGGGCACCGACACATTGTCGACCAACATCGGTATGGACAGCATAGGCGAAATCGATGGGACAAGAACCGCGGGGCAATTCCTTCACATCACCACTAGGGGTAAAAACATAAACTTCTTCGGGAAAGAGATCAGTAAAAGAGGTGTCAGACGTGCTCCATTCGGTACTGACGTCGCGCTGCCATTCCAGAACCTGACGGAGCCAGTTGAAACGCTTATCATCTCGATCAGTCACAGCAACAGCACCACCTTCTTTGTATTTCCAGTGTGCTGCTATACCTTCTTCAGCAATCCGATGCATCTCTTGGGTGCGTATCTGAATCTCCATACGCTCGCTAAAAGGACCGATCACAGTTGTGTGTAGAGACTGATACATGTTCGTCTTTGGCATGGCAATGTAGTCTTTAAACCGACCCGGAATGGGTTTCCAAGTCGCGTGGACCAAACCTAAAACTTCATAACACTCCCGTACAGAATCAACCAAAACCCGGAATGCCGTCAGATCATAGATCTGATCCAGATCAACACCAGTACGTTCCATCTTGCGATAAACCGAATAAAAATGTTTAAACCGTCCGGTGACGTCCCCCTGGATACCACTTTGTTCCAGCAGTTGACAGATTTCTTCCCGAACCTTTTCTACATATTCGCCACGTTCCTCTTTATGTGCTGTGATCCGCTCAGCCAGTGCCGCATACTTTTCCGGTTCAAGAACCCGTAAAGCCAAATCTTCCAATTCACCTTTAAGCCAGCTGATTCCTAAACGATTAGCAAGAGGGGCATATATTTCTAGAGTTTCACGAGAATAGGCGACCTGCTCCTGCTCATTGCGATAATCAATCTTTCGCATATCGCTCAAGCGGTCAGCCAGATAAACCAGGATCACCCGTAAATCGCGTGCCATAGCAACAAACATTTTACGGAAACTCTCAACCTGTTGCTGATTACTTTGACGATATGGAATGCTGCTGATTTTTTTTCCAGCTTCAATTAAACCGAGAACTTCCTCACCAAACTCAGTTGACAGTTCATCTCTTGTCACACGTCCAGACGACAGACTGTCATGTAAAATACCGACAACTAATGTTATTTCATCAACTTTTAAGCGAGCAAGAATAGATGCGACTTCAAGGGCATGTTGAAGATAATCGAGACCGTCAGGGGCATTCTGAGCATGGTGTGCACGGATACAAAAATCACGGGCTCGGATCAGGAGATCCGGGTCAGCCTGCGAGTCATAACTCTGCAGTTGCGCAACAATATCCTCAATTGTAATCATAGGCGTGTCCGGAAGGAAAATATCCAACCCAACGTTCAGAAAGGTACTACACTAAAGCCATCTTTCCCTTATCAATTTGATAAGAGAAAGATGTAAATCATCAGCTTTTTTTAGTGGGTATATCAAAATCAACTTTACCTGCAGCAATTTCACGCAAGGCAAGAACAATTTTTTTATTGCCAGACTTATTTTCAATCAATGGTTCTGCCCCTTTGTACAATTGCTTGGCTCGCTTTGAGGCAACCATCGCCAACAAAAAACGGTTGGGTATTACGTCAAGACAATCTTCTACGGTTACACGTGCCATTTATTTATCTCCCTTTATGGTGAATTTATCCAACAGATGCGTAGTACGATGACTACGACAACGTTCTGCTTTAACAATTGCTATAAAGTTGTCCCTGGCAAGTCTGATATCATCATTAACAACTAAATAGTCATACCAACGTGATTGTGAAATTTCCTGTTCAGAATTTTTTAAACGCCGCTGTATCACAACTTCGTGATCAGTTCCACGATCGCGCAGGCGTTTTTCTAATTCAGCATAATCGGGTGGCAAAATAAAAATAAACACCCCTTGCTGATAATTTTTTTTAAGTTGCGCGGCTCCTTGGCAATCAATATCAAGGAGCAGATCAATCCCCTGCGCCGCAGCATTATTCAGTGTTTGTAGCGATGTTCCGTAGAGATTACCATGAACTTCTGCCCATTCTGCCAGTTGTTGCTGTTCTATTTTTTTCTGGAAAGACTCAGAGTCAACGAAGTGATAATCAACTCCATCTTCTTCCCCTTCACGTTTCCGCCGTGTTGTAAACGATACAGATTGACGCAAATCAGGTATACTGTCAATCAATTCTCGACAAAGAGAGGTTTTCCCTGCACCAGATGGTGCTGAGATAACAAATAGAATCCCTTCTCTCTGCTTCGAATTATTCAATATTTTGTACCTGTTCACGAATTTTTTCAAGTTCAGATTTGAGTTTCACCACGTGCCGGGTCAAGGTTGCATCGTTGGATTTTGAACCCATCGTATTGGCTTCGCGATTCAATTCCTGAACTAAAAAATCAAGCTGCCGGCCAACTGGTTCTTGTTGCTGTAACAAATCGCTAAATTGACTCAAATGACTATTGAACCGAGTAACCTCTTCACTTATATCACAACGATCGGCAAAGATGGCTATTTCTTGGGCAACCCGCTGCGGATCACCACTATTTTCCTGCAACCTTGCCAACCTGTCGCGTAACTTCTGTTGCCATTCTATTGGCACCAGAGCAGCAGATTGCTCAATCACCTCAATCGACTGAGACAATAAAGTCAATCGACTTTCCATATCAACTTGCGTCGCTACCCCTTCTTTTTGACGCATCTCCTGTATCGAAATTAACGCATTATTAATCGCCTGTGAAAGACAATTCCAGAGATCATCGTGAGCGAACGCAACATCCTTTAAAACCAGAACATCTTTTTGCGCGGCAAGAAACTCCAAACTGATCTCACCAGACAGTCCGCTCACCTCCTGTAAATCCCGGAAAGCCTCTATGTATGCCTTGGCAACCTGTTGATCAACAATCGGCCTGCTAGCAAGCTGCGTGGTGTGTTCCTGACTGATAAAGACGTCGATTTTACCCCGTTTCAATACCGCTGACACCTGCTTTTTAATATCGCTTTCAAGGAATGCTAACAGACGGGGAGATTTAATATTTACATCACCATAACGGTGATTAACCGCTTTAATTTCGACAGAAAAGGACAGACCATCAATCTCTGCCTGTCCACGACCATAACCGGTCATACTTTTGATCATGAAACATCACTCCTCTTATTCAGCTATTTTTAACACGGAAGATGAAAGAAAAATATCTCTCCACTCATCTCCAAAAGTTCAATTCTGGTTCTTCCTCTAATAAACTATATTTACTACATAACTGGAAAAAAAGTTTCAACCCCTGCAAATGATCTTTTTCCAAACTGTAATCAATTGTATTCCAATAGTCGACAATTGTCGCTGCATCCAAGCCAACTTTATCAGCAATTTTAGTCACTGCGGGATAGGGTTGACTGGTTAGATGCTTACGTGAGGCCAACAATTGAGGCCCTAACGCTGCCAATTGCTCAGAGAATTCATCCAGAGCATTTCGATTTATCATCCAGAGGGCAAAAACAAATGGGAGCCCAGTTTTTTTATACCAGATTTCTCCGAGATCAAAAACACGCATTCCGGATGGCAACTGGTGCGCTAGACGTAATGCCCTATCACCAATAAGCAAAGCGGGCTTATTTTGGGCAATTACAGATTCAATGGGAAAATCTGGCACAATATCAGTGACATCGTGCATGGCATAAAATTCTCGAAAGATAACCCGCAAAAGATTGATCGATGTTGCCGATTCACCAGTTATTGCAATTTGGCTACCGGACAATTCAGATAAATCTACTGGTGAAAAGAGCAGAACACTCTTAACCTTACCGATAGATGAAATAGAATGGTTTGGCAGTAACAGGTAATTTTGCCAATTTCTGGCATATTCAAATGAGGAAGAGGGGCTGACATCCAGTTCTCTACACTGAAGCATCCGATTCAGTTCGGAGGGGACACCGGTTACCAGCTTCCCCTTAAAACCATTCTTCTTAAGTTGATGAAAAAATGGCACACAATTTAAATATGGGATATAGCCCAATGTCAGTTCAGCCGAAGAATCCATAAAGAGTACTTTATAGCCTTGAACGACAACAGGCGGGATAATTCCCCGCCCGTTGATAATAGTTATCTACACGTTTTTACTAAACTTTGACTCGTTCTAAAAAATTAGTATCAAAATTCCCATCAATAAAATCTTTATTTGCCATCATTTTTTGATGAAATGGAATCGATGTTTTGATCCCCTCGATAATATATTCATCTAATGCACAGATCATCCGCTTGATCGCCTCTTCACGGGTTTCTGCATGAACAATCAGTTTTCCAATCATCGAATCATAATGGGGCAGAACCGTATACTGATCGTACATCGCACTTTCCACCCGAACACCCATTCCTCCCGGCGTATGGTAACCGGTAATTTTTCCAGGAAAAGGGGTAAATTTCTCAGGATCTTCTGCATTAATCCGGCACTCAATAGCATGCCCGCTGATCTTGATATCTTCCTGCTTATAGCGTAATGGTAATCCCGCAGCAGAATTGATTTGTTCTTTAACAATATCCACACCCGTAACCATTTCGGTCACTGGATGCTCAACCTGAACCCGGGTATTCATTTCCATAAAATAGAAACTGCCGTCAGTATCCAGTAAATACTCAACTGTCCCGGCACTGGAATAATTGACTGCTTTGGCAGCATCGACAGCACAGGAACCCATCTGCTCACGCAATTCCTGAGTCAACACTGGGCAAGGAGCTTCTTCAATTAGCTTTTGATGACGCCGTTGAATGGAGCAGTCCCGCTCCCCCAAATGGATAACATTGCCATGCTTATCTCCCAGAATCTGAATTTCTACATGGCGAGGATGTTCACAAAACTTTTCAATATAGACATCCGCCTTACCAAATCCGGCCTGAGCTTCGGTACGAGCAGTCGCCAGGGCATTTCCCAAAGAGGCTGGAGAATGTACTATTTTCATCCCACGGCCACCGCCACCAGCAGAGGCCTTGATAATGACCGGATAACCAATTTCATCAGCAATCCGCAGAGCCTCTTCGACTGTTTCTATACTCTCGTTTGTCCCGGGTAAAATGGGAACACCTGCAGCAGTTACTGTTTGACGGGCACTTATTTTGTCCCCCATTCGCCGCATGTTATCAGCTGTTGGGCCAATAAAAGTAATTCCACATTGTTCACAGATTTCTGCAAACTCGGCATTCTCCGAAAGAAAACCATAACCAGGATGAATGGCATCAGCATCGGCAATCTCAGCAGCACTGATAATGGCCTTCATATTAAGATAACTATCGGCGCTGGCTGCAGGACCGATACAGATACTCTCATCCGCCAAACTGACATGCAGAGCATCATGATCAACATCTGAATGAACTGCGACCGACTTGATTCCCATCTCTTTACATGCACGGATAATCCGCAGGGCAATTTCACCACGGTTTGCTATAAGTATTTTATGAAACATTTTATCAACTCCTCATCAGAGCAATTCTGTATCGTGAAACAGAATCCGGAAACAGTATTTAAACTGCCGGCTCTCTAAATTTCGCTACAGATCAAAGTCGCTCAACAAGGAAGAGCGTTTCACCAAACTCAACTGGAGTCGCATCATCTTTAACGATCTCAATAACCTTACATTTAAACTCTGCCTCAATTTCGTTAAATAACTTCATTGCTTCAACCAGGCAGAGAGTTTGGCCAGCCTCAACAATATCCCCAACTTCTACAAAAGGGGCAGCCTCAGGCGAGGGTTTATGGTAAACAGTTCCAACCATTGGAGATGGCACAGCATCGTATCGATCATCAACCACGGGTGTAGCAGCGGCAGGTGCGGCTGGCGAATCCGAAGAAGCTGGTATCGCTGACACAACTGGAGCTACCGGAGCGGAAACTTGGACAAATTCTTTTTCTGCCCCCCGTTTAATATGGATCTTTCCTTCCTTACCTTCCATATTGAATTCAGTAATATCGGTATCTGTCACCATTTTGATCAAACTTTTCAGATCTTTCAGTTCCATTTTTTCCTCCTGAAAAACATTTAGATATCTATTTGCTTAAATTGTTTTGGAATTTTCGTCAGCGACTCAAAACCACCCGCCGTTACAACAACAGTATCCTCAATCCTTACACCACCAAGATCTGGGATATAAATCCCTGGCTCAACAGTAATCACCATTCCTTCAAGGAGCTTTTGTTCAGAACGGGATGAAACAGCTGGATACTCATGGACTTCTAACCCTACTCCATGTCCCAAGCTGTGACCGAAGTAATCTCCGTAACCCTTCGAGGCGATAAAATCCCGTGCGACAGCATCCAAATCACAGATTGCCATATCTGGGTGAATCGCTGCAAGAGCGGAATCATGAGCTTCTAACACAATATCAAAAATTTGTCGAAGTTTCCTGTCAACTTTGCCGATTGCCAAAGTCACTGTCTCATCGGAATGGTAACCATCAACCCGGGTACCAAAATCAATGGTGATCAACTCACCGGCAATCAATTTCTTTTCAGTGGCGACACCATGGGGCAATGCGCCTCGAAGCCCTGATGCAACGATGAAATCAAAGGCGTTGGATTCCCCGCCTAATCGCTTTAAAGCAAACTCAAGTTCAAGAGCTATTTCCCGTTCGTTTATTCCTGGCTGAATCAGTGGCAGGACAGCTGCAAATGCTTGTTGATTTAGATTTGCAGCTGATTTGAGAGCAAATAACTCCTCCGGCGATTTAACCCCGCGGAGAGCCTGCAATTGGGTGCTGAGTGGGCACCAATCAATGTGATCAGCTAGTTTGGCTAAATCTTCGAACAGTGAGACACTGACAATATCTGCATCAAATCCAACCCGGTGACTGTCAGCCGTACTTAATTCATCTGCGAGAGCTTGTAATTTTTTATTGTAACAGTGGACACGATCAACACAGACCTGTTTTTCTGCCTGAGCCAGATAGCGTGAATCGGTCAGAAATACAGACTCTGAAGCATTAATAAGCAAAACGCCATCTGTGCCAGTAAATCCAGACAGATAGCGTATATTTGGTAAACCGAAAATCAGTAGTGCATCAAGTTTTTCAGTGATCAGTAGATCCTGAATAAAAGAGTTACGTTGTTCAATCACACCCCATCCTGTTTTTCAAATGTTCTGACAACGCACGCAAGGCCAAACTATACCCAAGCGCCCCAAAACCAGTAATCTGCCCAATGGCTACCGGAGCAATATGTGAGTAGTGACGAAATTCTTCTCGGGCATGGATATTTGACAGGTGGACTTCAATGATAGGCAGATCTATGCCACTAACAGCATCGCGCAATGCAATACTGGTATGGGTATACCCTCCGGGGTTAATTATTACCCCCGAAAAGCCTTCTTTTTTAGCCCGATGTAGCTGATCAATCAAATCACCTTCATGATTGGATTGGTAGGTCTCAAGCTCGTAACCAAGAGTGACCGCTTCTGCGACCAATTCCTGCATAATTTGGTTGAGAGTGGCATGTCCATAAACTTCCGGCTCACGGGTTCCCAATAAATTTAAATTTGGACCATTCAAAACCAATATTTTCATACGATTATACCAAAGCTTGACGAAGCGCCGGAGCCTCACGCATCAACAGATATCGACCCTGTCCATAATTCCCACGACGCTCAATCATGAGAGCAACGAAATACTCATCGGTCAAAGAGTGAATAATGACATAATAATTTTCAGTTTTAATAGAAACTTCCTGCAATACTCCGGCATTTAGTATCTCGGCAGCATGACAAATCTCTTTGGTTACATTTGAATATTCGATTCCAACGAGATTTAAATCCAGAGAATTATCCTCAACACTATACTGGTCAATACCAATACCATCATAACCCATCAAGACAGCACCAATACCACCAGAACAGCTAGTGACTATATTTTCAAGAATCTCCTTAAACATTCCCCCTCCTTTGCTCAATATTCGCTAACCATTGATTCAACGTTTCAAGAGCAGATACGCCATTGGTATCATGAACAGGTTCAACAACAGCCCTGTCAGAAAGTGGAGACTGTTCGTCTTCTTGATTGGAAGAGATGGCCGATTCGTCAATTACATTTTGTTCTTCATCACCAAGTTGAGCCTCAAGCTCCTTAACCCTGCGGCGCAGAGTTAAATCATCCGGATTCTGAGTTGATAGTTGTTGATAAATCTCAAGAGCCCTCTCGGGTAACCCTTGAGAAAGATACAAATCTGCCAATGTCGGTGACACAAGCGATACGGAAACATCCTCTAACTCATCACTTTGCTCATCCAATTCGTCAGCTTCCTCTACCATCGCTTCAGACTTCTCTGGGAGAGAAAGAATCAACTTATTGATAACAGGGTCAGCAGGACTTAATTTACGCGCCCTGAGAAGCAACTCACGCGCTGCATCTTCATTCTCCAGAAGAATTTGAACCCGAGCATAACCAACCAGCGCAGCCAAGCTTTCAGCATCAAAATCTAGTGCCCTTTCAAATGCTGCACAAGAACCATCAAAATCACCCAACTGACAAAGACCCCGAGCCAAAACAATATAAGCTGGACCAAATTCTGGGTGGAGATCTAATCCTTTAGAAATTATTTGTCGGGCATCTTCCAACATTCCCATTTTACGATAGGTTTCCGCCAACGAAACAAATATCGTTGAACTTGGATCCTTGACAAGAATTTCCGTATAGGCGGCAATTTTACCAAGAAGCAAGCTCTGTTGATTCTTATCTGTCATAATTTCCCCACTAACTTAAAGGATAGTTGAAAAAACTGCTGATATATCTGTGATTTTCTGTAAGACAACTTCACCAATTCCCCGATTAAGGACAAGTGTAAGTTCTCCCTGTTTAACTTTCTTGTCCCTCTGCATAGAAGTCACATACTCATTCATTGAAAAATCAGGGGGATCAATCGGCAAATCAAGATCTTTTAGCAGAGTAACTAACCGATCAACATCCTGCTGCGAACAAAGTCCTTGTTGGAAAGATATCTTTGACGCGACAACCATTCCCACGGATACAGCTTCCCCGTGCTTCCAACGACCATAACCGGACAGATTTTCAATTGCATGGCCAAAAGTATGTCCATAGTTCAAAAAAGCCCGGACAGACCCCTCTTTTTCATCAACTTCGACAATTTCAGCTTTTATTTGACATGCTTTTTTAATTGCATAGGTCAATGCTTCAGTATCTAGATCTTTTAATTTATCTACATTTTTCTCAAGCCAGCAGAAAAACTCATAATCACGAATAACACCATACTTAACAACCTCAGCTAGCCCCGCAGACACCTCTCTAATTTCTAAAGTTTTCAGTGTTGAGATATCAATTAAAACCAGTTCCGGTTGATAGAATGCACCAATCAGATTTTTACCCAGAGGATGGTTAACAGCTGTCTTTCCGCCAACGGAACTATCAACCTGCGCCAGTAATGTTGTTGGCACTTGGACGTAAGGAATACCGCGTAAAAAAGTTGCCGCAGCAAACCCTGCCATATCACCAACAACTCCGCCACCCAAAGCAATAATACCGCAACCACGATCAAAGTTATTCTCAAGCAAAAAATTATAAATTAACTGAAGAGTTTCAACTGATTTGAATTCTTCTCCATCTGGAACATTGAAACGCAGT
>JASJGT010000150.1:0-12576 GCA_033791405.1 Desulfuromusa sp. | reverse complement strand
GCAGGGGCGAGACCCTGCCTTTTTCTTTGTATGCGTTGATATGAATAGACATACAGATTCCTAGAGATATTCCGAAGTATCCAATGTTCTTTCATCTTGGATATTTCCAGTATTGACAACCGATTTAGGTTCAAAGAGCATCACTTCAACTTCTTCTTTAGCAATCGGAATATGCTCGACCCCGCGTGGAATGATGAAAAATTCACCGGGATTCAGGGTGACATCACGATCCCGTAACTTGATAAGTAGTTTTCCATTGATAACCATGAACAGCTCATCTTCTGTTTCATGCTGATGCCAGACAAATTCCCCTTTTAGTTTGGCCAGTTTTACGTATTGACCATTCAGTTCACCGACAATTTTCGGTTGCCAATGCTCGTCAAACTGGGAAAATTTATCCTTAAGGTTCACTTTGTCCATCAATATTTAATCCTTTCTATGGGCGGCTGGTGATGACAACCCCGTCTGTTACCATAATTCCTCCCGCAGTTTGATTGAGTCGTTTCATCTGGCGTGGAGTCTTCAGTAATTGCCGGGCAGAACTACCAGCATTGCCAGGGAAAAACTAAAAGGTGATAAGAGGGTCATGGCTCTTCCTCCGGCGGGACAAGTATAAATGCTTCGCTGACTTCTGTATCAATTCTACGAGGACGACCAGTCTCCGCATTGACATAAACCCAGTCGGTTTCAGCCCGAGCCAGCACTGATTTATTCTCTGCATTCAGAAATTGGTAGCGGCGTAGCGAGCTGGCACGTTTCAAGTTGCAGACCCAAGTTTGTATTTCAATTTCATCACCGGCAAATGCCGGTCTTAGATATTCAATCTGATGTGAACGGACGATCCAACTACTATTGAGCTTCTGGTAGAGTTCCCGGGTGCAACCCTGAGCATCAGAATGCATGGTGGCGACATCCTGCATCCATTGGACATAAGCAACATTATTGACATGACCGTTTTCATCGTTGGCTTCAGTTGGAATAGTAAAATGATAGCTGTAAATCTTTGCCATTCTAATGACCTATTAGGGGAGATAGTCATCTCTGACGGGAGAAAATACTTCAATTGCTACGGTGTCTTCCAGGATCACTGCGTTGTGTTCGATATTTCCGGCAATGCACCAGCTGTCACCGGGCTCAACGGTGAAAGTTTCACTGTCGATGGTCAGTTCTATACTGCCAGTTACCAGATAGCCGGTTTGCTCATGGGGGTGGCTATGGCGGGGGAGAATAGCACCTTTTTCCATTTGGAATTCAACCATCAACGTTTTTTCACCATGGACGAGGGTCTTCATCTCAATCTTGTCGATTGCTGGTTTGTATCCTTCTCTAGATTTTTTCTGGAACATATCAATCTCTGTCAGAGTGTTGGTTGCAGAGAGTAGAAGCTTTTTCGACTGTTCTGTCCAGAAAAAATAGGAAGATGTTTTTGTGAGCCGATGGAAGGGTGGGGACGGATCTGAATCCGCCCCCAATTTTTCAGCGTAGTAAGGCAGCGCTGATGACGACGCGCTGAATTTCGTTGGTTCCTTCATAAATCTGGGTGATTTTAGCATCGCGGAACATCCGTTCGACTGGAAAATCGCGGGTAAAACCGTAACCGCCAAAAATCTGGATCGCTTCAGTTGTCACCTGCATTGCTACGTCAGAGGCATACATTTTGGCCATTGCCGATTCTTTTCCATATGACTGCTTGGCAGATGCCTTGTAGGCCGACTGGTAAACCAGCAGTCGTGCAGCTTCAATTTGGGTTGCCATATCGGCAATTTTGAACTGAAGCCCCTGAAAAGCGCTGAGTGGTTTGTTGAATTGAGTTCGTTCTTTCATATATTCGACCGCTGCATCAAATGCCCCTTGTGCAATGCCAAGCGCTTGAGCGGCAATGCCAATCCGTCCACCATCCAGCGTCATCATCCCCAATTTAAAGCCCTCATTTTCTTTTCCAAGCAGGTTTTCTTCAGGAATTCTGCAGTTATCAAAAACCAGTTCGCGGGTTGAGGAGGCACGGATGCCGAGTTTTGACTCTTTTTTACCAAAACTGAATCCGGGAGTATCCTTTTCCACTATATAGGCGCTGATGCCGTGATGCTTCTGAGCTTCCTTGTCGCTGCGGGCAAAGACAATATAGGTATCTGCATCCCCTCCGTTGGTGGTGAAGATTTTACTGCCATTTAATATCCATTCGTCACCATCACGAGTTGCTGTCGTTTTAGTCCCGCCTGCATCTGATCCGGCAGAATTTTCAGTTAGAGCAAGGGCTCCCAGTTTGCTCCCTTCGGCCAGAGGTCGCAGATATTTTTGTTTTTGCTCTTCGGTTCCGAACTGATAAATCGGGTTGGCTCCAAGGGAAAGGTGGGCGGAGAGGGTGACACCGGTGGAAGCACAGACCCTCGAGAGTTCTTCAACGGCAATAGCATAACTGATGTAATCTGCTTCAGCTCCGCCATATTTTTCAGGGAAAACAATCCCAGTCAACCCCAAGTCAGCGAGTCGGTCAAACATGATCGTACGATCGAAATGTTCTGATTCGTCCCGTTCCTGAATCCCGGGGGTGATCTCTTTTTCGGCAAACTCCCGTACCATCTGGCGCATCAGATTATGTTCATCAGTTAAGTCAAAGTGCATGAAATCCTCCCCTTTGTCAGTTATTGTTGTATGAAAACTATTCTCCCTTAAATTCTGCCTCGCGTTTTTCTAGAAACGCCTGCATCCCCTCTTTCTGGTCAGCCGTGGCAAAACAGAGTCCAAACAGTTCCGCTTCGTATTGGTTGGCGCGCTCAAGGTCAAGTTCCAGGCCATTACGTACAGCCTCCTTAGCCAAACGTACAGCGTAAGGGCCTTTTCTGATGATTGAATCTGCCATCTTTTTTGCTGTTTCAAGCAGTTGATCGAGAGGAACCACTTTGTTGGCTAATCCGATTCGGTAGGCTTCGGCGGCATCAATCATTGCTCCGGTGAAAATCAGTTCCAAGGCACGACCTTTGCCGATCAGCCTTGCCAAGCGTTGTGTTCCACCAAAGCCTGGGATCACTCCGAGGTTGACTTCCGGTTGGCCAAAGCGAGCGTTGTCTGATGCGATCCGGATATCACAGCCAAGGGCGAGTTCACAGCCGCCTCCCAAAGCAAAACCATTGACCGCAGCAATAACCGGTTTTGGGCATGCTTCAATATGGCGCATTACCTGATGGCCAAGTTTTGCAAACTTCCGGGCTTCAAGGGCCGAAAGTGGTTGCATTGCAGCGATGTCGGCTCCGGCAACAAAAGCTTTTTCGCCACTGCCAGTAATAATGATGACCTGTGCCGTATCATCTTCAGCGAAGCTGATAAAGGCATCTTGCAATTCGACCAAGGTTTTTTCATTGAGGGCGTTCATAGCTTTGGGACGGTTGATAGTGACAATGGCTATCCCATTATCAAGTTCAACCAGCAGGTTTTCGTAGGTCATCGGTGTCCTCCAGAATATCAGGAAACAGTGTTATGTACTTGGATTACGTTAACGTAAGAGATAGATCTATCGCGGTCAAGTTATTTTACGTTTAAGGATGAAATTATTGATTTTTATTCAATTGCAGAAGCAATCACATGACTACGCCACCCCAGACTCGTTTACTTCATAGCAGTTTGGTGCAGCGGGTGAAATGGTTTTAACCTTGGCTGGCAGATGGAGACATGAACCGGTGTGAGTTTTTAACCTACTATGTCTGGGTTGAAGATGGAATCTGTCGCAGGAGCTATCCGTCAGTTCCGATCCGATATCTGCGGAAAAGAGCCACTGTCAAAACAACATCCTTTCTGGAAAAGGTTGAAGGTGGTTATTGAAGTGACAACGTAGAAGGTTTTAAACCAACTGTAACTGCCGCTGATTACCAAAAAATAAGGGTACGAAAAAATCGTACCCCTGTGCTGATCGCACTCCTGCTGAATCTTACTTACTCTGCTCTACCATGTATTCCACTGCCGCTTTGACCTCATCGTCGGTCAGCTTGGAATTACCGCCTCTTGCAGGCATTTTACCTATCCCTTTAATAGAGTTATCTACTAGCTTTTCCACCCCATCACTGATCAATGGTGCCCAAGCAGTTTTGTCACCAGTTTTCGGAGCTCCGATGATGCCTAGTTTATGACAACTGCTGCAGCTTTTGCTGTAAACTGTTTGGCCGGTACCCGAGGGCATGGCGCTTTGGGTAGAAGCAATAAGGCCCTGTGTTTGGGCTTTAACCTGCTCTACTTTTTCTTTAGCTTGTTCGGTTACCACAGCGGCCTTTTCTTTTGCTTGCTCTGTGACCTCAGCAACCTTTTCTTTAGCTTGTTCGGTGACCTCGGCGACTTTTTCTTCGACCTTTTGAACGACCTGTTCTGTCTTCTCTACGACAGCTGGTTTTTCAGCCGGTTGTGGTGCGCTGCTTGTTTTGTTTTCCTCCTTGCTGCAACCGACAAAAACCAAACAGGCTGCGAGCACAAACATCATTGTAATTAATCTCATCGTTTCCTCCTTCTGGGGACCATCTCAACAACAGCCTCCCAATATGTTTTTTTGTGTCCGTGGATAAGCATAGCAGAGGATGGATGAAAAACAATACTGGATTTTAGATCACAACAACTGGTTCCTTGTTTTGCCGCTAATCCCCATTTGTCTTGAGTTAAATTTCGCTATTTAGTTGTGAGACCTGCTCATTCATTGTCCAGAAATCGTACAGATAGCCTAAGCCGAATATTCCAGCAGTTAAGAAGTAGATAATTCCTGTAATCCATTTTCCCAAATACATCCGATGGATTCCAAGTAAGCCAAGAAAGGTCAACAGAATCCAGGCAACAGTGTAATCGTAGGAGCCTGAAGAAAAGCGCATGTTGGCCTGACGATCCATGCCGGGAATTAGAAATAGATCTATAATCCAGCCGACTCCAAGCAGTCCGAGGGTCAGAAAATAGACGGTTCCCGATATCGGTTTGCCGTAGTAAAAGCGGTGCGACCCGGTAAAACCAAAAATCCACAGAATGTAGCCGATTACTTTTTGGTGAGATTCATAAGTACTATCCACGGTAAACTCCATGTTTTTCAATTATTCGGGTTCGATTCCCAGTGCGACCAGGTAGCGTGAAACCATATTGTAGGTAGCAATAACACCGACAAGTTCGACCAGATGTTGATCATTTTTCAATATATCTTTGATGGTCGTCATCGTCGCAGCATTGATTTGTACTGACCGAGTCATTTCCACACTGAGTTGAATAACAGCTTGTTCTGTTGAATTAAATACTAAACTGTTCGGGGCTGAGGGGGCAATCTTCTGCAAAGCAGATAACTGAGCCTCTGTTCCCCCAGCTTTTAGAAATTCTGGCGAGTGTTGAATGAATTCGTAGTCTGCTCCGTTCAGTATTGCGACAGTGCAGATTGCCAGTTCACGCAATTTAGCCGGAATTTCAAGATTATTTCTGACTGTGCCAAGAAAGCTATTCCACCCCGCCGCAAAGGGAGGGCTGTGGAGCAACACTCGATCCAGATTAAGCAATGTACCACCCCGTCGAGCGCGAATAGCATCGACCAGCTCACACGGTTCTTGAATGTCTTCTGGTTTGTAAGGAACGACGGGCATGCGCACCACTCCCAATTCATACTTTCTCTTTTTGTTCAGAGTCAAATTGTATCGCGTTCCAGGATTCTATCTAGAGCTGCGGAAGATAAATACAGATCGTAGCGGGCATTGATCTCAAGATTCCTAGATCGGGTTAACAGAAACTGAGCATCGAGCAGGTCAACCGTTGTTGCTTGTTGTTGCTGAAAACGATTTTCTGTAACCCGGTAATTTTCTACAGCCTGAGTTACGCCAATTTTTGCTTCTTGTAACCGCCCTTGAGCAATGTCGGTATTTTGCAAAACAGTTTCCAGTTGCAGCAGTAATTCGGCTTCGGTGTTATGGAGTTCAGCAGCAACTGCTCTCGTGCGTGCATCAGCTGTTGCAACAGCACTACGACTGGCATAACCATCAAATAGATTCCAACGTGCGTTCAGCATCAGTTTGTCGTCATTACCAACAGTATTTGGCAGATCTCCTGGGATCAGTGAATCACCATATTCTTCATGGGACAAAAACAGATCAATGCTTGGCAGATAGCTCCCCTTACTGGCAGAACGGTCCTGTTTACTGGCTAATAATTGTTCGCGGAGGTAGTTCAGTTCACTACGTTTTTCCAGCAGTTCCTGACGGTAGCTGTCGATATCGTCATTTTTTTCAGCTCTAAACTCTTGGAGGCCGTCTTCGACTAATGGCTCTTCACGTAATTGTAAGCCGGTGATCCTTTCGAGTTTTCGTCTGGTAATTTGTAATTGCCCTTCTGTTGTCAAAAGCTGCTGGCGGGCACTTGAAAGTTCGACATCGACTCGCAGCAGGTCGTTACGTGCAATCAGACCGTACTCAAATTGTAGTTTTGCATCATGCTGCTGCCGTTTCAACAGTTCGACCCCTTCTGTGGCTGTTTCAACTGAGCGGCCCGCTCGCAGAACTTCAATATAGGACTGTCTGGTTGCTAGGATGATATCAGCGATAGTGCCTTTAAGCCGGTATTCTGCACCCCGGGCGCGATGTTTTGCTGCTTTATAGTTGTGCTGAGTTTGCAATCCATTGAACAGGTTCAGTGACCCGATGATGGCAAATATCGAATTTTTATCGCCGAGTTGAAATGGGTCTTCATCGCGATTTATGTAATTATAGTTGAGGTCGAGGCTTGGCATAAATCCAGCTTTTGCAGAATAGACAGTGGCATTTGCCTGTTCAACTTCTGCACGGGAAAGCTCGATTTTCTGATGATTTTGCAGAGCGGCCTGGATCGCTTCATCGAGAAGCAGAGCCGAAGCTTCGGTTGAAAAAGTAGATAAACTGAATAATATGAGCAGGAAAAAAAATCTCATAGTTCCCCCTCTTGGGTTGTTTTGCGTTTTTCCATACGGATAACAAAGATCAGGATCGCCGGGATGACAAAGATAGTAAAAACTGTGGAAACTCCCAGTCCACCAACGATGACACTTCCTAAACCGCGATAGAGTTCCGAACCGGGGCCCGGAATCAGGACCAGAGGCAGCATCCCGCAGATACTGGTGGTTGCACTCATATAGATTGGTCGTAAACGGCTGCGTGTCGATTCCAAAACGGCCTCTTTGTAATCCATTCCACCGCTATGAAAATTATTCAATGACTGATGAACAATCAAAATTGCATTGTTAACCACGATCCCGATCAGAATAACGAAACCGAGCATGGTGAGGACATCCATTGGTTGCGGTACGACGAAAATATTCAACAGTTTCAGCCCAAGAAACCCTCCGGCTCCAGCAAGTGGAACGGTCAGCATGATAATCAGCGGGTAAATGAAGTTTCCAAACAAGGATGCCATCAGCAGATAGGCAATCAGTATCGCGAGGAGAAAGTTCCACTGCAGCACCCGACGCGTTTCAACCAGTTTGTCTGCAGCACCACTGATATTGACCTGCAATCCGTCCAACAGTCCCATCTCTCGTACTTGGGGGATGATCTGTTGTTCGATGGTTTCCATGGCTGTCTGCAACGGCATCGACTTGGGTGGAGTTATCTGTAGAGTGACGGTTCGAGACCGTTCAAGGTGGCGGATCAATGCCATGCCGGTGGTCTGCTGTAGCGTAGATAGGGATGATACCGGGACAACTTTGCCCTGTGGGGTAGCCAGGGTTGCTTGATAAAGAACCTGCGGCGTTGGTATGTCTTGATCCGCAGCTTTCAAGATCAGATCAATTTTTTTCTTCCCTTCCTGCTTGTAATCACCAATGACACGCCCATCCATCAATACATCGAGGGCAACGCCGAGATCACGGGTTGACATGCCGTTTGCTTTCAGGCGATCTCGGTCGGGTAAAATCCTGGTTTCTGGGTAGGTCAGTTCAATCGACGGAACCGGACGAACCTGAGTGCCCTCCAATTGACCGCGGATCATACCGAACATGGTTCCGGTTGCAGCCACAATCTGGTTCAAATTGTTTCCACTGACATTTAGTTTGATGGCACGCCCTTCACCAATTCCTGATTCGAAAACCCCTGGTTGGAGGCTGACGCCATACATCCCGGGAATGCTGTAAATCATTTGGTTGTAGAAGGGCAGAAGTTCTGCGGCTCTATCCCAATGTTCACTGATAGCCCCTGAAATCATAAATCCTTCTGAGCCGACATAAAACATGTTCTTGATCGCCGGTAATCCATCTTTGTCTTGTCCAATGTGCGGAGTGGCCATTTTGAATAAACGGTCACCGATATCAACCCGTTCGGCGGTCGATAGACCCGGTGGGGGAACCATAATACCGAGTACAAAATTTCGGTTCCCTTGGGGTAAGTATTCCATTTTTGGAGTCAGAAGCCACACGCATGCCGCTGCCAGGCTGATCAGAATGGTTAAGGTTGCCAAGCGGGTCAGCCAATTGTGGATGGCCCATTCAACCAACTTCATCACGGTCGATGAGAATCCTTGACCAAAAGAGTCAAGCACAGGAATACGTAGTTTGGTTTTTTTTGATTTTTGATTAAATAACTTGTAGGAAAACATCGGGATGACTGAGACGGAGACGAACAGGCTCAGAGATACGGCGGCAACAACTGCTATGGCGATATCGCGAAATAATTGTCCTGCCTCCTCTTGAATAAACACAATCGGTAGAAAAACCGCAACGGTTGTAATGGTTGAAGCGAGAACCGCACCCCAAACTTCTTTGGTACCTTCCAAGGATGCCGTGTAAGCATTTTTACCCATTTGTCGGTGACGATCAATATTTTCTATGACCACGATGGCGTTATCGACAAGCATACCAATGGCAAAAGCAATCCCGGCCAAGCTGACGACATTCAAGTTCCGTCCCAACAGGTCAAGAAAAATAAAGGTACCTAGAATACTAATTGGAATTGCTGTTGCGACAACGATTGTTGCTCGCAGACTACGGAGAAATAACAGTAGCACTCCGACTGCCAGTAGCCCCCCAATCAGAATATTTTGTTTAATCTGATTGATTGCACCATTGATGTAAAAGCGCTGATCATAGACCCAAGCTAGCTTTAATTTTTCTGGACCCAACTTGGTTTCATTCAGCCAGTGATAGCGTTCTTCAACCAGATTGGTCATCTCGAGTATGTTGGTCCCTGTTTCAGGCTGTACCCCAATGGCGATTCCGGGAATTCCGTTATGGAGAACAACCGAGGTTTTCTTCGCAAAAGAGGGAATGACTTCAGCAATATCAGCGAGCATGACACGCTGCTGACCTGTGGATCGCAGTACAACTTGTTTGATTTCGGCGGGACTATTGAATTCCCCGGTGGTTCGAATCCTGAAATCGCGCCGACCAACACCTAGGGTGCCAGCAGAAATATTGATGTTTTCACCCTGAATTGCTGAAATGACATCATTGATGGTCATATTGTAAGAAGCAAGCTTTTCCGCATTAATGACAACGTGCATTTCTTCTTCCGTGCCGCTGCCAACAAACAGTTCGGAAACCCCTTTGACCCGTTCGATATGTTGACGTATTTCATCTTCGAAAAAGGTTCGATAACTTTGTACCGAACGTTCATTTCCTTCGACGGTTTTTAAAATCATCCAAATCACAGGAGAAGACGTTGCGCCCGAGGCATTGACGACCGGGTTGTCAACACCATCTGGGTAAGATGGGACTTCATTGATTTTGTTTGAAACCCGGAGCAAGGCATCTTCAACACTGGTACCGACTTTGAATCGCAGAGTGACACTGCCCTGGCTGTTACGCGATTCGCTCTCCATTTCGATCAGATCGGGGAGCCCTTTAAATGTGTTCTCCTGTTCCTCGATGATTTCCCGCTCAACTTCGTAGGGGGTTGCTCCCCGCCAAGTTGTTTTAACCTGGATTTCTGGTTCGATAACCGTCGGACTGAGTTGATAGGGGAGACGATTCAGGCTGATTATGCCGAACATCAGTAGCATAATCGTTGCAGCTATAACTGTGACCGGTTTAAGGATGGAAAAACGGATGATATCCATAGCGACCTCTATTGGTTAAATCGGATGGCTTGGCCGTCGCGGATACGTTCATTCCCTTTGACAACAACCTGCATCCCTTCAGTCAAGCCTGGATCACTCACGGCAGTTTTCATCCCCTGATAGCCACTAATTAGAATCGGAAGCATCTTGGCTTTGCCGTCGATGGCGATAAACAACACATCCTGGCCAAACTGTTTGATGACGGCGTCGCGTGGAACCAGTAAGCTTTGCTGCTTTGGACCGTTGGGCAGTTGAGCATAGGCTTCCATTCCTTCAATCAGGTCGCTGGCATCTTTCAGTTCTAGTTTGATTGTAAAGGTTCGAGTGGCAATATCACCTTGAGGAATAATGTAGGAAAATTTACTCATGTACTGCTGCCCAGCACAGCGGACTGATACTTTTTGATCCTTTTTAAGATAAGAGAGCTGCTGTTGCGGCACATCGACTTGAACTTCAAGCTTTCGATTGTCAGCGATCAGGGCAATCTGCCCACCGGTTGAGATCCACTCGCCTTTTTCCGTTGATTTTTTTTGTACTAACCCACTGAAAGGGGCAGTGATGGTTGTCTTCTTCAATTCAAGAAGCTGTTTCTCATAACTGGCTTTGATTGTAGCAGCGCGTTTTTCCAGACCCAGAACCTTGTAATAGCTATCGTCATAGACCGATTCTGATACAGATTTTTCAACAAAAAGAGCTTTGATTCGGTCAAGCCCTTTCTTTGCGTGCTCCTGTTCCACCTGGACCTGTTCATAGCTGGCCTTGGTGCTTTCAATAGATTTTTTCAACAGATCGTTGCGTAATTGAATTAATGGTTGTCCTGCTTTGATCCGGTCCCCTTCAGTAAAATGGATTTTTTCGACCAGGCCCGAGAGCTCTGACGCAACTCGTGAGACGCGTGCATAATGAATTGTGCCAATGCGTTCGACCAGCGGTTCGGACTCACCTTGGGTCACTTGCGCGACTTCGACCAACATTGGCGGAGGCCCTTGCTGTTTCTTTGGCGTTTTGTCTTCAGCAGAAGCAAGAGAACAGGTCAGTAGCGTACAGAGGAATATCAGTAGGAAAGTGGTTCGTAACATGCAAGCTCCTCTAAAATGGTTTGACTCGATGAAACGATAAGATTACGTCATCGTCGGAACAACTGCAAGAATTCTAGTTGGATAAATCACTTTAGCCGAAAGGCTGTAGCAGATATTTTTTATTTCAACACAGCATATTGAATAAAATATGTGACCTGTTATAATATTAGCTCATGTTTATTATGTGCTCAGGGTTTGGCTAGACCATAGCCCGTTGTCTGGTCTGGGGGGGTAATATGAATCTCAGTTTGCAAGAAATAATCGATATTGATGACCTGCGGGAGTTGATGCGTTTTTTTTATGAGGCGGCGGGGATCTCTGTTGGGGTGATGGATGTGGACCATAACTGGTTAGTGTCCATTGGTTGGCAGCAGATCTGTACCGATTTTCATCGTGTCAATCCTGAAAGTCGTCAAAATTGCTTATTGAGTGAATTCAGGATTGAGGAATATCTGGATTCGAAGAAGGAATATCTAACCTATCCTTGCGCTAATGGTCTCATCGAGGTGGCAATCCCTATTCTTCTCGATGGTACTCCCCTCGGTTTCTTTTTTCTTGGACAATTTCTCCATAATCCCCCTGATCAGGACTATTTCCGTCGCCAGGCAATCTCATATGGTTTTGATATGGATGCCTATCTGCAAGCATTGGAAAAAGTTCCGGTGGTTTCTCAAAACAGAACCGACTACTTGATGAAATTTTTTGGCCGGTTTTTTGATCTATTGACCAGGATTGGTTCTGAAAACCAACATCGTCTCCATGCAGAACTAGAGATTCAACAAGCCAGAGAGCAATTGGAAACCCGGGTCGCAGAACGGACGAGCGAGTTGAACCGTGCCTTGCTTGAAGTCGGGGATCTTGCTGCCCAGTTAAATGAAAGTTTGCACCAGGTTGAACAGTTGGCAGTAACCGATAGCTTGACGGAGACCTATAATCGACGCAAGTTTGATGAAACGATCATCCACGAACATCAGCGTGCCGAGAACGGGAAAATACCATTTTCATTGATCATGCTCGATATCGATCATTTCAAAAGGGTCAACGATAAATTTGGCCATAGCACCGGCGATCAGGTACTCAAACACCTTTCCCGGTTGATACGTGGTCTGGTTCGTCAAGGTGATCTGTTGATCCGTTGGGGAGGTGAAGAATTTTTGATCTTGCTTCCCAGTACTCTGATTTCGGAGGCGGGACCATTTGCAGAAAGAATCAGGTTAGACGTGGAACAAGAACAATTTGCTGAAGCCGGGTCAATCACTATCAGTCTGGGAGTTGCACAGCTGCGCGATGGAGATAGCACCGATACACTGTTGAAGAGAGTTGATAATGCTCTTTACCAAGCCAAGCAGGAAGGGCGAAATCGGGTTGTTTTGAGTCCTGAAATATGAATTCTTTTCTGTATTTTGTGAAAACTGTCAATATGAAGGTTGCACTTTATTTATTGCTTAAATCTTGCCGGAACAATATTTGATCCCTT
>JASJGT010000149.1:0-7205 GCA_033791405.1 Desulfuromusa sp. | reverse complement strand
CCGACCGACCAAGGGGCGAATTCTGATGAATGGTAAGAATCTAACCGGTATCTCGGTACGCAGACGGGATGTGGCGATGGTCTATCAGCAATTTATTAATTACCCATCAATGACCGTTTACAAGAATATTGCTTCCCCTTTACGTTTGGCCAAAGTTGCCGAAAAAGAGATCGACCACAGGGTGCGAGAAGTTGCTGAAGTGCTGCATATTGAAGCTCTCCTGGATCGATTTCCAAACGAACTTTCAGGTGGACAACAGCAGCGGACAGCTATTGCCCGAGCACTGGTAAAGGATACGGAACTGTTACTCCTTGATGAGCCGCTGGTTAATCTCGATTACAAACTCCGTGAAGAATTACGCACCGAAATGCGTGATATTTTCAAGCGGCGGCAATCGATTGTCGTCTATGCCACCACCGAACCCCTTGAAGCACTAGTGCTAGGTGGCAATACAGCAGTTCTCTACGAAGGGCATCTGGAGCAAGTTGGCTCGACAATCAGCGTCTATCAGTACCCCCAATCAACCAGAATAGCTCAAGCATTCAGCGATCCGGCAATGAATTTTGTTAACGGCAGCATCGATTCAGGGACATTTCAGTTAGGAGACACAAAACCAGCTCCTCTGCAGCATCACCTGAAAGGGTTGGCTCCTGGTAGCTATCAATTTGGCATGCGTCCTAACCATCTTCATTTACAGCGAAAATCGGCTGAGAATATCGAATTTCAAACAACCATAGACCTGATTGAAATCAGTGGCTCAGAAACCTATATCCATATTATCCATAATGGTCATACCTGGATTGTCCAGCAACAAGGGATCCATGCCTATCAGATGGGAAAACAGGTTCACGCTTACGTAGATCCAGCTCAACTATATGTCTTTGATCTAGACGGCCACCGGGTTGTCTCTCCAAAACATGACTCACCAGAACTGACGCAAAGGCAACAGTAATGGCTCGAATAGAACTTAATGATTTAGCTCATTCATACATGGCCAAACCTCGCAGCAGTGCAGATTATGCCCTGCGTAAAATGGATCATATTTGGGAAGATGGTCATGCCTATGCTCTGCTTGGACCATCAGGATGTGGCAAAACAACCCTATTGAATATCATTTCAGGGCTGGTGAAACCCTCGGAAGGAAAAGTGCTCTTTGATGGCAAAGATGTCAGTGCCTTACTTCCTCAGGAACGTAATATTGCACAAGTTTTTCAGTTTCCAGTTATCTATGACACCATGACGGTCTTCGACAATCTGGCGTTCCCACTACGTAACCGCAAAGTCCCCGCAGATGAAGTACAAAAGCGGGTTAAAGAAGTTTCCAAAATGTTGGAACTGGATGATGTCCTGCACAAACGCGCTGCCAATCTGAGTGCCGACGCTAAACAAAAAATTTCCCTGGGTCGGGGGTTGGTAAGAAGCGATGTTGCGGCAATCCTGTTTGACGAACCACTCACCGTTATCGACCCGCACCTTAAATTGATGCTCCGCCGCAAACTCAAACAGATTCATGCCCGCTTTAAACTGACGATGGTTTATGTGACCCACGACCAACTGGAAGCACTCACTTTTGCCGATCAGGTAGTGGTGATGAACGAAGGGCAGGTTCTCCAGATTGGTACGCCACAGGATCTGTTTGAAAATCCACAACATACCTTTGTCGGTTATTTTATCGGCAGCCCAGGTATGAATTTCATCCCCTGTCAAATGGATAATGGTCTCGCTCGGATCGCCGACTTGAACATCCAAGTCGGCCCTGGCAGTAAAAATCTGAAGGGGGACTTTGAACTGGGAATCCGTCCTGAATTTCTTAAATTGCGTGAAAAACAAGAAAACGACACCCTTCCAGTGACAATCATTGAAGTTGAGGATCTGGGAACCAGCAAAATTGCCACAGTTAAACTTGCTGATCACACACTTAAGGTTAAAATTGAGGAAGATCAGCAAGTATCCTTTAAAGAAGGTTATCTGGAATTTCCACCTGAATGGATCAGAATTTATGCCGACGGTGATTTAGTTGAAACCGGCGTGGAAAAATCGGCAGTCAACTTGGAGCTGACAGAATGAACAAATGGGAAGATAACAAAGCCTGGTTCATGGTCATCCCAGTTTTTCTGGTCGTGGCTATCTCCGCTATCATACCCTTGATGACCGTGGTCAATTATTCGCTACAGGATATCTTTGGCCCCGATCAACGGGTTTTTGTTGGCCTTGAATGGTACAAGGATGCACTAACCGATCCGCGCCTGCATGCTGCACTCAAACGCCAGTTGATGTTTTCTTCACTGGTATTGTTAATCGAGATTCCACTCGGCATCATGATTGCTTTGATGATGCCAAAAAAAGGTTGGGGAGCATCACTCAGTCTGGTACTGGTTGCACTCCCGCTGTTGATTCCATGGAATGTCATCGGTACCATCTGGATTATTTTTATGCGCCCGGACATCGGTCTTTTGGGGGCAGCAATCAACAATTTTGGCATCCCCTTCGATCATACGGCATCCTCTTTTGCAGCCTGGGTAACCGTCATGCTCATGGAGGTCTGGCACTGGACACCGCTGGTTGTGTTGTTAGCCTATGCCGGTCTGCAAGCTATTCCCGAAGCTTTTTTTCAAGCCGCTCGCATCGACGGCGCGTCAGGCTGGGCCATTTTCCGCTACATTCAGCTGCCTAAAATGCGTGGTGTCCTCACTATTGCCGTCCTGCTCCGCTTCATGGACAGCTTCCTGATCTATGCCGAACCCTTTGTTTTAACCGGTGGTGGCCCCGGCAACTCGACAACATTCTTGTCAATCTATCTTGTCAAGCTGGCAGTTGGTCAGTTTGATCTGGGTCCTGCAGCCGCTTTTTCAATCATCTATTTCCTGATTGCCCTGTCGTTCTGTTGGTTGTTCTATCAGGTGCTGCTGAAGGTTGGAACCGGAGATAAATCATGAAATTCCAGAAAAGAACCATTGGCTTGATCATCTATTTTATTTTGCTGATGTTGCCGATTTACTGGATGCTAAATATGTCGCTGCGAACCAATGCCGATATTCTCAACGCATTTTCCTTTTATCCAAAAGAACCAACCCTGTCCAATTACATAAAGATCTTCACTGACCAATCCTGGTACTCAGGCTATTTGAACAGCTTTTACTACGTCAGTATGAATGTTGCAATCTCGCTATTAACTGCACTTCCTGCCGCCTATGCATTTTCACGTTACTCTTTTCTTGGTGACAAGCACCTGTTCTTCTGGCTGCTGAGCAACCGGATGGCTCCACCAGCGGTTTTTTTGCTACCGTTTTTCCAGCTCTACTCAACATTCAATCTGATTGACACCCACTTTGCCGTGGCTCTCTCTCACTGTCTGTTTAACGTTCCATTGGCAGTCTGGGTTCTGGAAGGTTTCATGTCGGGTGTTCCGCGTGAGATTGATGAGATGGCTTATATCGACGGTTACAGCTTTCCACGCTTTTTCCTGACCATCTTCACCCCTCTGATCCGCACTGGGATCGGAGTGACCGCATTCTTCTGTTTCATGTTTTCCTGGGTCGAACTGCTCTTGGCCAGAACATTGACAACCACGGCGGCCAAACCCATAGCTGCCATCATGACACGAACAGTCAGCGCCTCAGGTCTCGATTGGGGATTGCTCGCAGCTGCAGGGATTCTGACCATTGTGCCGGGAGCGTTGGTAATCTGGTTTGTCCGTAACCATTTGGCCAAGGGCTTTGCCCTCGGTCGGGTTTAAAGAGGTAAGAATATGTCCCTGGAGTGGATGGCATGGACCATGCCGACAGCTATTTTCTTTATCACCATCGCCTGCATTCTGGTTGCTATGACAATCTGGCAGGCCAAGGCTCCCAGCAGTGAACGCAAAGGCTTTTTGCCAATTGCCACCACTCCCGGTGATCGCCTGTTTATAGGGTTACTGTGCAGTGCCTTTATCAACCTCGCCTGGCTCGGGCTGACAAGTTTTACCCTCTGGATCTCTCTTATCATTGCCTTGATCTGGATGATCGTATTGATGCGCTGGGGATAGAAAAACCCTCTTTGTTCGGTGCCTAAGGCCTTAGCTCCAACAAAGAGACTCAGGAAACTGAGTATAACAACAAGGGCCTAATGAAGGAGGAGAGATGATGACAAATGCAATCCGCAAGTTCAAACCAGGTGTGGGGCTCTTGCTCAGTCTCACGGCTGCGTTACTGATGTTGTTTACAACATCTGCAAGTGCAGACATGACAGCAGCAAAGAAATGGGTCGATAACGAATTTCAGCCTTCAACCCTGTCAAAAGCTGAGCAGATGAAAGAGATGGAATGGTTCATCAATGCGGCTAAACCCTTTAAAGGGATGAAGATCAAGGTTGTCTCCGAAACCATCCCGACTCATGAATACGAATCCAAAGTACTGACCAAGGCCTTTGAGGAGATCACAGGTATCAAAGTCACCCACGACCTGATTCAGGAAGGTGACGTCATTGAAAAACTTCAGACCCAGATGCAATCCGGTGAAAACATCTTTGATGCCTACATCAATGACTCTGACCTGATCGGCACCCACTGGCGCTACGGTTACGTTGTCAACCTGACCGACTGGATGTCTGGTGAAGGTAAAGATGTGACTCTGCCAACCCTGGATATTGATGATTTCATGGGCAAGTCATTTACCACCGCACCAGACGGAAAACTCTACCAACTCCCTGACCAGCAGTTTGCGAACCTCTATTGGTTCCGCTATGACTGGTTTAGCCGTGCTGATCTGAAAGCACAATTTAAAAAGCTTTATGGCTACGAGCTGGGCGTTCCAGTCAACTGGTCAGCCTATGAAGATATTGCTGAATTCTTCAGCGAGCACGTTAAAGAAATTGACGGAAAAGCAATTTACGGCCACATGGACTACGGCAAAAAAGCTCCTGACCTCGGCTGGCGTTTTACCGATGCCTGGCTCTCAATGGCTGGTGCCGGCGACAAAGGCATCCCTAATGGTAAACCGGTCGATGAATGGGGCATCCGGGTTGATAAAAATGACCGCCCGGTTGGTGCCAGCGTGAGCCGTGGTGGCGCCACCAATGGCCCAGCTGCCAAATACTCTCTACGCAAATACATGGAATGGTTGCGCAAATATGCACCTCCAGGCGCACTTGGGATGGACTTTTACCAATCGCTACCTAGCCTGGCAAAAGGAAATGTTGCACAGCAAATTTTCTGGTACACCGCCTTTACCGCATCAATGGTTGAAAAGGGAACTCCGGTTGTCAATGACGACGGTACTCCAAAATGGCGCATGGCTCCATCTCCCCATGGCCCATACTGGGAAGAAGGGATGAAGCTTGGTTATCAGGATTGTGGTTCCTGGACCCTGATGAAGAGCACACCGGTTGATCGTCGCAAAGCAGCTTGGCTGTTTGCTCAATTTGCTGTATCTAAATCTGTGTCTTTAAAGAAAGCCCACGTTGGTCTGACTCCAATTCGTGACAGCGACATCCGTGATGAATCTTTCACCAAGCGCGCTCCAGAACTGGGTGGATTAGTTGAATTTTATCGCAGCCCAGCACGGGTTGCGTGGACCCCAACCGGAACCAATGTTCCAGACTATCCAAAACTTGCTCAACTCTGGTGGCAGAATATTGGTGAAGCAGTCGCCGGTGAGGTCACCGTCGATACAGCCATGAATAATCTTGCCCGCGAGCAAGACAAGATCCTCATACGGCTCGCCCGGAGTAAGTCTCAAGGCAATATAGGCCCTCTCATGAACAAAGAGCGGGATGAAGCCTACTGGCTGAATCAACCAGGGGCACCAAAAGCAAAGCTGGCCAATGAAAAACCACAGGGTGAGACCGTCAATTACGATGATCTCATCAAAGCCTGGCGAGCAGGCAAAGTAAAATAAAATCAAAGACCTTTCCATTAGGGTCAACACTAGAGGGAGCCAGGGGGACAATCCCTGGCTCCCGACTTATATCCATTCTGCTAAACACTGCAGATGGGGAGGCAACATGGGAAGACAACAAAACCTGGAAAAATTAAAAGATGATAGCCTCTTTGATCTGATTATCATCGGTGGGGGTGCCACCGGTTGCGGAGTTGCCCTTGATGCAGCAACACGCGGTCTCAAAGTTGCTTTAATTGAGAAGAATGATTTTTCCGAAGGAACCAGCAGTCGCAGTACTAAGCTGGTTCACGGCGGAGTTCGCTACCTGGAGATGGCGGTCAAAACATTGGATCGGGTGCAGTATAACTTGGTCAAAGATGGACTACATGAACGCGGGTTATTACTCAAAAATGCCCGGCACCTGTCAAACCGTATCTCTTTTGTTACACCACTGTACAAATGGTTTGATGTCCCCTACGTTTTTGCCGGTCTGAAATTTTATGACATCCTTTCGGGCAAGCAAAATATCGGCCACAGCCGTTTGCTGAGTCGCAAAGAAGCCCTCCGGCGCTTTCCGGGATTGAAATCTGAAGGACTGAAAGCAGGGGTGCTCTACTATGACGGTCAGTTTCACGATGCCCGCATGGCACTCTCTCTGGCTCTGACAGCAGAACAAAAAGGGGCCACAATTGCCAATCATGTGGCTGTAACTGGCCTGTTGAAAGATGCTGGTAAAATATCTGGGGTCAAGTTAACTGATTCATTGAACGGTGACACTTGGGAGGTTAAAGCCAGAGGGGTCGTTAACGCCACAGGACCATTTGTCGATCAGATCAGACTGATGGATAACCCAGAAGTTTCAAAGATCATCACTTCCAGCACCGGTATTCATATCATTCTGGATAAACGCTTTGCTCCACCCGATACTGGGCTGATGATCCCAGAAACAGAAGATGGCCGCGTTCTCTTTGTTCTCCCTTGGGAAGGTCACGCCCTGGTCGGCACCACCGATGAGCCAGCTGAAGTAACTGAGCACCCACAACCACTTGAAGCAGAGATTGATTACCTGCTCCGCCATGTGACCCGTTATTTCAACCTCCAGGTCAGCAAGGCTGACGTTAAAGCTGTCTGGTCAGGGTTACGACCACTGGTTTCCGATCCCAAAGCTGCCGACACCGCTAAATTAGCCCGCGACCATGTCATTGAAGATAGTGACGCTGGTCTGTTGACGATCGCTGGAGGCAAATGGACAACTTATCGAAAAATGGCGCTGGATACTGTCGATCACGCCTTAAAATTGTTCCACTTGGCTGCACCAAAACCAACTTGCCAGACCGAACAATTGCC
>JASJGT010000148.1:0-10387 GCA_033791405.1 Desulfuromusa sp. | reverse complement strand
CGCGGTTTTTTTGGATCACTTTTGGGATCAAAATATTTACTCTGTGGGTCAAAGGCGGTGTGATCTGGATAGCCTTCACGAACCACTTCCATTATTCCAGCAATGCCAGGAACCTTACAATTGGAGTGATAAAAGAACACCTGATCACCAATTTTCATCTGATCCCGCATCATATTGCGAGCCTGGTAGTTGCGTACCCCATCCCAATGCTCAGTTTGATCCGGCATAGCTGTTAGATCATCAATCCCGAACGCATTCGGTTCCGATTTCATCAACCAATAATTCATAATATCTCCCCTGAGGCTGTTCATATTAAAAATAACAATTTTCCCTCTACCAACTGCTGTAAACATACTCGAAATTTGGTGAGATTTGTTGGTTAATTAGTCTGAGGAAAAAAAGTAATGACTATTGCTGGTTGACGTTCGATAATCACTCTTTCATAATTGAAAAAATAAACACATAACCATTGAGGTATTGATATGAAAATAGGGATTATTATTTGTGACAGGTATCGGAGTTGCGCTGGGGGTAAATGTTTCAGAGCTATGCAAAACAGAGAAGGTGCTTTTGATATTTACCCAAAGGACGAGGTTTTAGAAATTGGTGGATATACGGCTTGCGGTGGTTGTCCGGGGGGAAACATAGAATACTCTCCTGAAGAGATGATAAAAAATGGTGTGGAAGCTATTCATCTGGCAACCGGTTTTGTTGTTGGCTACCCCCCTTGTCCTTATATTGCAGATTTCAAAAAACTTATCGAAACAAAATATAAAGTACCTGTTGTTATTGGAACCCATCCGATACCACAAAAATACTATTTGACTCATAATGAATTAAAAACATGGAATACTGAAGAGTGGAAGAAAATGATCAATCCAACGATGGCAACTGAAGCGATTAGACTCTCTTACGATTAATCAGAAGCAGGATAAAATGTATCAGTATTTATTTGGTCCAGTCCCTTCACGGCGCTTGGGAATGTCTCTAGGAATCGATTTGGTTCCAAGAAAAATATGTTCTCTTGATTGTGTCTATTGTGAAGTAGGAAAAACGACAAAACTGACTCTTGAACGGAAAGAATACATATTATTTGATAAGGTCGTAAGTGAACTGAGTCATTATTTCAAAAATAATCCTGATCCAGATTATATAACTTTTTCAGGTTCCGGAGAGCCGACTTTAAATTCCCGAATAGGTGATGTTCTTAAATTTATAAAACAAAAAAAACCTGAAATTCCCGTAGCTGTTTTGACCAACGGAACTTTGTTATTTGATCCTGAAGTGAGAGCAGAATTAAAGGGAGCCGATGTCGTCCTCCCTTCTCTGGATGCGGCGACTAATCCAATATTTGATAAGATCAATCGCCCGGTTCCAGGGTTTGATATAGAAAAATATATCCAGGGACTCATTGATTTCAGAAAAGAATTTAGTGGGAAAATCTGGCTAGAAATTTTTATTTTGCCGGGATTTAATCTTGAGAAAATGGAGTTAAAAAAACTGGAACAAGCGATAGTTAAAATAAATCCTGATTCTATCCAGCTAAATACACTTGATCGGCCCGGGACTGTCGCTGATCTTCATTCTGCAAGTCGACAAGAGTTAGAGGAGATAGTTGATCTCTGGAACTTTGAAAATATAGAAATAATATCGGCTGCTTCGCAAAGAAAAACCATTCAGTCGTATAGAAGTGACGCTGAAACGGCCATCTATGAAACTATTTCAAGACGACCTTGTACCATTGAAGATTTAATGGAAATTTTAGGGATTCACATCAACGAAATTAATAAATATCTCGACGTTTTGGAAGAAGAAAAGAAAATTGAAACAGTCAGGCAGGAGAGAGGGGTATTCTACCAGACAACCTCTAATTCGACTGAAAGAGGTGAGAGCTGAAATACTGGTTTTTCTGAACTTATAAATAAAAGCTTGGTCATAACTGGCTAAGTTACTGTCTATGGATTGGCTCTGATCTGAGAACTTTGTCTTTCCCTTGATTCTTGGCTTTATACATACCATCGTCAGCAAGGTGAACAAGATCATTGAATGATTGGAAATTATTGTTTACAAAAGTCGAAACACCTGAGCTGATTGTGATCTGTTCGCCGGGTAAATTTTCAAATTCATGGTCCCGAATAATGCAATGGATTCGGTTAGCCAGATCAAAGGCTCCCTCTTCCCCCGTATTTGGGAGAAGAACAGCAAATTCCTCCCCCCCATATCTGGCTGGAATATCACTTTCCCTTGCGACACTCTTTATCAACTGACCAATTCTTTTAAGCACTTGATCACCGCGTGTGTGGCCATAAATATCGTTAATTCGCTTGAAATCATCTATGTCAAAAAACACCAGTGACAGTGGTGTCGCATAACGACCGGCTCGACTGAATTCTCCTTCAAGGCGATCATAAAAATGGCGGTGATTATAAAGACTTGTCAAACCATCACGAATTGCCATTTCTTCAAAATATTCTTGGGCTGCTTGTACCGATTCAAAAAGGATCGCGTTTTCCAAAGCATTTGCCGAAATATTGGCAATCAATTGACAGAGTTTATAAACTCTGTCGGTTATACCGTCCTTGATGGGAGATGCTGTCCGCAAGAAAAAAGTCCCAATAACACTCTCTTTTTTTACCACTGGAATGACAACAATCGAATTATATACCAGCCCTTTAGTCTCTTCTCGGACAGATTCCATCAGGGGATCACTTTTAATATCGTTGATAATAACCGCTTGCTTTGTTTCAAGTGATTTCCGGATTTCAGGGTACTTGGATAGGTCTAATTTCAGTTCGTCTTGACAATCAAGATCGTTGCTCGCCTTGACAAGAATTTCCCCTTTATCATTGATACTCACAATTGAGCAGCGCGCAACATCGATGATTTCTGCCATCTTCTCCACAATAAGGCGAAGTATTGTCATGGGATTGCGAATCGCAGAAATATTTTCTGTGATTTCGAGGAGAAAACGGAGATCTTTATGCTCCAGATCAGAATAAAAATCTTTGGTGCGGAGATGAGCGTCAACCCGGGCAATAATTTCAGGAATATAGATTGGTTTTGTAATGTAGTCATCCGCTCCGGCTTTTAAACCAAGAACCATATCTTTTTTCTTCGACCGGGAAGTAAACAGAATGAGCGGAATTTTTCTTGTCACTGGCTCGCGCTTAAGAATCTTACAGGCCTCAATTCCATTTCTACGTGGCATTTCCACGTCCATAATGATGAGATTTGGCATATGTTCATGACACAGAGAAACCGCCTCAAAACCATCCTTGGCTTCAATAATAGTGAAGCGCTCTTGCAGAACATCTATCAGAACTTGTCTGAAGAAGGCTTCGTCATCAACTATGAGAATTTTTTTCTTTATATCCACTACCTAAAACTCACTTGATGTGAAAGAAGAAGAGGCGTAGTTGTACCTTTAGCTGACATTTATATCAGCAGTTTAACATGAATGATAGCTAATATAACAAGGACGGTACTATTTGTCTATAAAAATTGTCAAATATTTATTTTAGATTTCCTTTGACTAGGACGAAGGAAAGGAACTACTGAGTCGAGCTGGTTGTCCGCCCCAAAGAACAGCCGATTCCGATGACACAGAGGGCACAAAAGATCGATAAAGCCATCCGCATACTACTAAGAAATGCTGCTTGAGTTTCCAATGTCACTGGTTGTCCATGCATCAGATAGGAAAAAATCAGGGTAATAATCATCATGCTGGTCAGCATTCCCAAGGTTCGCATGCTGGCGCTTAATCCCGAGGCGACTCCAAGGTGACGTGGCTCGACACTGCCCATAATCATACTGACATTCGGTGAAGAAAAGAGAGCAAATCCCAGGCCGAGAAAGGCTAATAGAAGGAGGATCATCGACAGAGATGATTCCGCCGTAAGTTGTGTCGCAACTGCCAGTCCCAAAACGCAGAAAACCATACCGCTGGTAGCAACGTAGGCTGCTGGAATTCGATCAGATAATCGTCCGAAAAAAGGTGAAAAAATTGCCTGGAAGATCGGTTGGACAATCAGGATCGTCCCAGCCTGCTGAGGTCCCATTCCTTTGACAAATTGCAAGTATAAACTGAGAAAAAACGTCACCCCAAAAGTTGCCGCATAGTTAAATAACGCGGCTAGATTACTCAAGGCAAAGACCCGATTTTCAAGAAATAATTGAACATTTAACATCGGGTATGGAGTTCGCTTTTCAATCAATAAAAACAAAACTAACCCTAAATTTGCAAGGATCAGTAATCCCCAGGCTATCCCCCCATCCTTTAGATGGGTGACGCCGTAAACTAGCAACAGAATTGAGGGGGCATAAACAAGGGCACCTGTCCAGTCAAAGGGTTCACCTTCAGAACCGGCCCATTCATCCTTAATTTTAATTCGAGTGACTAAATAGGTCAAAAGGCCGAAGGGGACCATCAGGTAAAAGAGGGATCTCCATCCAAGCAGTTCAATCAAAAAACCACCGATAAAGGGACCACAGGAAATCCCGGCATAAACACTGGCAATAGCAATTCCAAGGGCTTTTCCACGCTCGTGTGGTGCGAATGCAGAGACGATGATCGCCATGGTTGTTGCGTTGACCATTGCACCACCGATCCCCTGCAAAAAACGCAAGGCGATAATCATCTCTATCGAATCAGCCTGTGAAATTAACCCACCGGCAAAGGCAAAAAGAAGCAATCCTCTCTGGAAAATTTTCCGCCGTCCGTAGATATCCCCAAACCGTCCCATGGCTAAAAGAAAAATTGCCATCGACAGCATGAAGCTGACTTCAACTAGCCCCAGCTGCACGGCACTTGCTGAAAATTCTCGTCCCATAACCGGCAAGGCAACACCGACAGCTGACAGCATAAATGGATTGAGGAAATGGGCCATACAGATTGAAAACAGTATGGCAGATTTAGAGGTGCCCCCATCTTTCATCGGCGGTTTTTATGCCCTTTTTTTTGTTGTCCAGCCTTGAGCAGATCGCCCAGGGTTCCCAGCCCGGAGGAAGGGGGCTGGTCAGTATAGCTGGTCTCTGCATCCTCATCTGTCTGACCAGACAATGCCAATGATATACGCCGTTCAGCCTGATCAATTTTTTCAACTGCTACCTGTAACTGTTGACCTACCTCGAGAACATCCTGTGGATGGCGAATCCGCTTTCCTTCACCCAGCTTGGAGATGTGCAGTAACCCGTCAATACCCTCTTCCAGCGTAACAAAGGCACCAAATTGTGCTAAGCGACTGACTTTGCCGGGATATTGTTTGCCGACTTGATAGATCGATCCAACCTTTTTCCAGGGGTCGGCGAGGGTGTCACGCAGACTGAAAGAAAATTTATTATTTTCCCAGTCGATCCGTTTAACGGCAACCTCAAGTTCCTGCTCGAGATTGAGCACTTCATTGATATCTTCAACTCGGCCATAGCTGATCTCAGAAATTGGCAGCAACCCCTCAATACCACCGATATCGACAAAGGCACCGAAATCACGAATATTAGTCACCGTTCCCTTGACCACCATCCCCTCTTGCAACGTTTCGCGCAAACCAACACGGAGCTGTTCACGCTCCTCGTCCAGAATCGCTCGGTGCGAAACGACGATGTTCCGTCCACTTTCACTGAATTGACTGATTTTAAATGGCAGGCTTTGTCCGATCAGGTCAGCAGGTTCGGCCAGGCGTAGCCCCGTCTGGGAGAAGGGGCAAAACGCTCTGATATTTCCCGAAAGTTTGACTTCAAAACCCCCTTTAATCTCTTTTTCTATTGTCCCATCGACCGGGATCCCGGCTTGATAAGCATTTTCCAGTTGTTCAGTACCGGATCCAGTACCACCAATTTTAGTGGTGAACCGTAGTTCGCCTCCAGCACGGGATAAGAAATAGGCAGATATTTTATCTCCCACGACGTATTGATATTCGCCGTCGGCATTCAGGAGCTCGGCGGAAGCAAGAACTCCTTCCCCCTTTTGACCGACATCAAGAAAACTCCAGTCTGAGCCAATCTGCAGGATTGTGGTTTCAATTTTCTTGCCAGGAACCAATGGTTCCCCAACCCCCGCCAGGCTGGCTTCAAACATTTCGGCAAAGCTTCCTTCGTTTTCATTCATCTCATCATCTGTAAAATTTTCATCACTCATAATCCACCTCTTTTGATTTGTTTTTGGAAAGTTCAGAGATTAGCTGGTTTTGTTGCGGGAGTAAATGAAGGAATCGAGTTTGTGATTTCCACAGCAGATGTTATCTTCGGTGTAACTCTCCAAATTCCTATGGGATTAGCTATGAAACCAACAAGCTGGCTGGAAAGTCTTAACTGTGCCATTGAGGGGATTCTTTGGGCGGCCAAAAGTGAACGTCATGTGCGTTACCATTTTTTTGCCGCACTGGCGGTTGTCTTTTTAGCCCTTTTTTTTAAAATTTCCGCTCTCGAATTTTTCCTTCTTGTTCTCGCTGCGGTTCTGGTGATTTTTGCAGAACTGATGAACACTGCCATTGAGACTGTTGTTGATCTGGTCACCGATGACTACCATGAACTGGCCAAACGAGCGAAAGATGTCGCCGCCGGGGCAGTGCTGGTTACTAGTGTTGGTGCGGTCATCCTCGGTTATCTGGTTCTTTCCGGGCATGTTTTCCCACTTTTTCACAGCGGACCGACTTTTGGGAAAGAACCGCAGGGGACAATCCCGGTCGGGGCTTTGCTGATTGTGGTTATTCTGGTGGTTTTGCTGAAAGCCCACTACAATCGTGGCACCCCTCTGCATGGAGGGTTGCCGAGCGGACATGCCGCCGCCGCGTTTTCAATCGCAGTTTCAACGTTTCTGTTTGGGGGGAACTTCCTGATCGGAATGATGGTGTTACTGCTCGCTGTGTTGGTCAGTCAGAGTCGCCTGCTGATGAAAATCCATACTCCCAAAGAAGTTTTTCTCGGTGCTTTGCTTGGAACTGTGGTGACGCTATTGGCTTATCTGTTTTTTGCGTGACTATTCAGCAGATTCGTCAGGTGGGCTCGTGATGTCCATTGCAAGGGTGTTTGTTGCCAAGGATGGCAACAACAAGTCCCATGGATGGGTTCGAAGCGTCCCTAGCTATGGGCGTTGCGAGCCCGTCAAGCTGAATAGTTACTTTTTTGCTGAAAAGGTTACATCATAGGAAAGTAATCGTAATTCTGATCTGCTGCTCTGGTCAGGATTGTAAAATCTCCTGCTTTTGGGCTAGCATCAACCAGATTCAGTTCCCCGAGTGGAATCTCCTGCTGCAGTCCAGCCAGACTAAAACGGCTGGCAGCATTCCACAACATCCAGCCATGACTGCCGCTGGCATCGCTAGCATTGATCTGAGCATGGATCTCCTCAGCGGTAAAATTTCTCCGGTCAAAGGCATAATCCCTGAACGCCTGCAACCATGGGCGAAAACGTACTGCAGGGAGCCCGGTCAGCTCAGCAGCTTTTTGTAACGACTGGGCAATAACTTCGTATGAGTGTTCCACCGGATTTTTATAGCCGGGAACGCCATGTGGAAAACCGGAGGGGTAGAGCATGGGGGAGAGGTAATCGACATGTTCGGCCAGGTCAATCAAACGTTGGCCGATCTTCTGATCCTTATGCTTCCAACAGATATAGCCGAAAATATTTGCCGATGTCATAACCGGGTAATTGGCCAATTGTTGTTTGGCAAGTTGCAGAAAGCCGTTAATTGCTGCAACCCGATTATCACCGTTATTCTCCTGAGAAAACATCAAATCTGATTTTGCCGGAAAGCGAATATAATCGAATTGAATTTCGTCAAACCCTAAAGCCGCAGCTTCTTTCGCAATGCTGATATTATAATCCCAAACTTTCGGGTTGAACGGATCTGTCCAACTGATTTTTTCCCGATCCTCCCAGAGATATCCATCCAGAGTGTGGACAGCCAAATCGCGTCGGTTTCTGGCCAGAGCCGCATCTTTAAAAACCACAATCCGGCCGATAGTATAAATCCCCTGTCGTTTCAGTTCCGCTAAAAACTCCGGCAGATCTTTCAGCGTTCTTACCTTCTGTGCTCCGACAGCCTGTGCTAAAGGTAACTGGCTGCGAAAGGCAATATCACCACGGGAGGATTTAAGGTCAATCACCAGCGCGTTCATTCTGGTCTCGGCGATCAGCTGTTGTAGTTGATCGCGCCGGTCGCGACTATCGGCCGCCCAGTAAGAGAGGTAAAGAGCTTTCGGGGTGAACGATTGCAAGTTCAGGTGCAAAGGAAAGTCAACAGGCACTTTTTGCGGCAGGTAACCAGGCAGGCGAACTACCATCTCGGTAGCATTTGATTCTAGTTGGAAGCGCCCATCTACATCGCTGAAAGCAGCATCATCTGCTGTGCGCAATTCGACACCATTAAGTAATGCTCCACTCTGGGCATCTCTGACCGTGCCAAAAATAGTTTCCAGTTCAGCAGCAGCGTGTCCTGGCATACAAAAGAGCAGGGTAACGATCAATGTCCAGTGGCGTAACTTCACTTTCATGCTCCCATCCGTCTGAAAATAGATGGTCACAGTCTACATGATAATATTTAAATAATAAAGGATTATTTAAATATTATTAATGTCAAGATAAGGGGGCGGGCTCTATTCAGATATCAAGGACTTTTCTGGCTTCGGTGACCAGCTGATCGGAAAATTCCAGCAACGGACGGGCTGCCAGATTCCAGAAATGCCAATAAAGATCGACCTTAAGCGTTGCTCCTGGCATCAGTTCCCGTAACTGATCTGTTTTCAGCAACTCAGCTCCCTGCCAGTCTGGAACCATCCCATAGCTGTAACCAGCGGCAATAACCTGAAAAAACTGTTCGGGGGCAGGGATAAAATGAGCAGTTAACGCTTCTGGAGTCATGCCGAGGTATTGTTCAAAAAAACGATAATGGAGCCGATCTTTGCGGTTAAAAATAACGGCCGGAGCCTGCCTGGAGGCCTCCAGTGAAAGTCCGTCGGGGAACCAGCGCTCAATAAAGTTAACGGTTGCCAGCAAGCGATAAATCATCGTGCCGAGTTTTTCCACCCTGCATCCCTGCATCGCGCCCGCCTCAGTGCTGACACAACCAATAACCCCGCCTTCACGTAAATAATTATGCGTCTGCTCTTGGTCATCCACGCGTAAATCGATCAACAAATCCATCCGCTGCAATATTGGGCTGATCGCGGGAATAAACCAGTGCGCTAAACTGTCGGCATTGACTCCAATAGCCAGGGTGGTCATTTTTGCTGGAGAGGGTGATAGCAATTCAGAGGATAACCCTTCTTCCAGTAACTTGACTTGTTGATAGTGCTTGAGTAGCTGCTTGCCAGCAGCAGTTGGTTGTGGAGGAGTGGTGCGCGAGAGCAAGATTTGCCCACATGACTCTTCCAGCTGCCTGACCCGCTGTGACACGGCTGACTGAGTCAGAAAAAGGGCTTGGGCGGCGCGTTCAAACCCCCCTTCCTGAATCACTTTAGCCAACGCTTCAATCTGTTTATAATCCAGCATGTATTTATATTAGCATTGCTAATGGTATAGAAAAACAATTAATTTTACTTTTGCTAGTGGCAAGGTTAGCTTGCTTCCACATCAACAGTTTTACGGAGGATCACTATGTTGCCATTTTTAAAAGGTATTGGAATTGGAGGCGGACTGATTATTGCCATCGGGGCGCAGAATGCTTTTGTTTTGTCGCAAGGGGTTCGCCGCAACTTTCCGCTTCAAACTGCCTTTGTTTGTAGCCTCAGTGATGGACTGTTGATTCTGCTGGGGGTCAGCGGCGTCGGGGCTGTGGTGGCGACGAATCCCCTTCTGGCTCAACTGGCTACCTGGTTCGGAGCTCTGTTTCTGCTCTGGTATGGCGGACGTTCATTTCGCTCAGCCCTACAAGGGGGAAGCTTGGATGCCTCTAGCGAAGAAATTCCATCCAGACGTAAGTTACTTCTGGCAACTCTAGCACTGACCTTTCTCAATCCCCACGTCTACCTTGATACTTTCGTGTTGATTGGGGGGCTCAGTGGGCAATTGGCGCAAACCGAACGCTACTTGTTTGGGGCCGGGGCCATGACTGCATCATTCCTCTGGTTTTTTGCGCTGAGCCTTGGTGCCGGTCTGCTGGCTCCACTGTTTCGCAAACCCCTCGCCTGGCGTTTTCTGGATGGCTTTGTCTGTCTGACCATGTGGGGGATCGCCATCTCTCTGCTCTGGCCGAAACTGCAACCCTTTATCAGCTGATCTGCTTTACTTGTGCTGAGTACACAGGTAGAATTCCTCATTTATTTCTACGCGAGGAAGTTATGGCTGTTGAAACCACAAATCATCCCTTTGACCAGCTCACTCCCGACTTTATCATGGATGCCGTGGAATCACAGGGCTATCGCTGCGATTGCCGGATCCTGACCCTGAACA
>JASJGT010000147.1:0-5310 GCA_033791405.1 Desulfuromusa sp. | reverse complement strand
CCGATCCAATGTGCTCAGTGAATGTCTTGGTCGAATGTTGGTTAAGGAAGGGGCATTTACCCAGGTTGATTGCGATGAGTCGGTGGAACGGAGCAAGGAGTCAGGCCGATTACAAGGAACCGTTCTTATTGAAATGGGGTTGATGACCCCCCAGGAAGTTCAGGCCGCATTGGTTCGTCAGGTCACAGACAAGCTTCTTTCGACCTTTGCCTGGAGAAGTGGAACTTATCAATTTGTTCCTGGTAAGGATTTTAAAAAGACCGTTACCCGGATTAAATTGACGCCAGCGGCATTAATTATGCGGGGAATCAACCGTCACTGGATTCCAAAACAGCTGGATGATTTCCTCTATCCGTTTAGCGAAGATTACTTAAAACAGGCAACAAATCCCCTCTATCGATTTCAAGACATCGAGTTGAACAAGCGAGGTGAGGCTATCTTTAACAGTTGTCGGGGGACAAAAACTCTGGATAGTATTCTACAACAGCATCCGCTGGCTCGTCGCGAAGTTCAGAAAGTACTGGTCGCTCTAATGATCTCTGAAATGTTGGAACGGAGTGCAACGCCTGATGCCGTTACAACTGAGGATATCTCAGGGGCCGCTGAGACTGAAATCATTGATGAAAAGCTGCGGCGAAAAATTCTCGACGATTATCAACGCATCATGAATTCTGACTATTTTGAAACTTTGGGTATTGATCGTCAGAGTGGCTCGATAGAAGCTCGAAAAGCTTATTACCGTCTGGCTAAAGAGTATCACCCTGATCGCTTCCTTGGTAGTGGTCTTTCAACTGAAATGAGTAATAAAATTAATGAGATGTTCCAATATATTACTCAGGCATATACGGTTCTCAGCGATTCAGATAGTTGCGCAGATTACCTTGATGAATTGGTTAATGGCCCGAAGAAATCAATTGATATCAATCAGGTGATTGAAGCTGAGACCTCCTATCAAGAAGGGCGGGCTCTCCTCAAAGTTCGACGTTTCAGTGCTGCCGCAAAATCACTCCAAAGAGCCATTGAACTGAGTCCTGGGGAGTCCGAATATATGACTTTCTTTGCCTGGGCATTGTTTAAATCGGCTCCTGAAAAGCTCGATATCCAGAATCAGGCACTGGAAGTGCTGTTGGCATCACGAGAAACCAACCCTGGTTTTGATCTGACTCATCTGTATCTTGCTCAGGTTTATCAGTCGTTGGGAAAAGAGCGCCAAGCGGAGAAATCTTTCGAAATGGCGGTACAGGCAAATCCAGATTGTACTGAAGCGTTGCGTGAATTACGCTTGATCAATCTGCGTCGCGAGCAGGAACCTCAGTCAAAGGGACTCTTTAAGAAATTTATGAAAAAGAAAGATTGATGGTATTGTTCAAGGTTAATTTTTATAATATTGTTTTTTGCTGATCGTAAGTATCGAATTCATTATAGCGAATGATGGTAGAGAGTTCATTGGTGTACTCCTCTCTCCTTTCTGAATAAAATTTTAGCTTTTTGACCAGTTCATGAGGGTCATTTGTCTCCATTTTCAGAACCCTGAACTCTTTATAGGCATCTCCCCGGGCTAAGGTTCGATAATAATCGCGAATAGAAGCCTCAACCGAACTGTACTTTTTTACCCAGATAGTTTGCTCCCCCCGTTTTTCACCTGCCGCTAGCCGCGCCTCATTTTCATTGTGTGACCAGACACCAAATATATTATTTGCTTCTTTAAAAAATCGGGAAGTTGCCCAGGAACTTTCCATTGCCGCTTGAGCTATGGCGATACTCTGAGGATGTGGTTTGAGGGACATCAGTAATTCATCGTTGTTTGTTGCTTTGTATTTTTTTCTCAATGCCGCAAATTTATCAATATCATCACCTGCCTGAACTGATTCCGATACCTCTTGATATTGCCGCATCAGGTCGCTATGAACTTCGTTTATTACTGGGATAATAGTGGATTTAAACTGGGCTTTTTTTTCTTGTACACTTATTTCAGAAACTCTTGCTACCGGGACACTTACTTCCGGGACGCTTGCTTCAGGAACATTTGTCTCTGGAGCACCCGTTTTAGCAATGCTTGTTTCCAGGACGCTTGCTTCAGGAATATTTGTTTCTGGAACACTATTATTTGTTTCAGGACGAAAGCAGGTGGCTGACATAATCAGAAGTGCGAAGAAGCTGACGATTAACACCATAGATAAAAATGGATATTTGTTCAATTTTTTGCCTTTCCGTTTTTTCGAACAAAGAACATTTTACTTTTCTGACTAAAATTGGTCAAGGAGTGAGTTTTTCTAAATTCTCTTTAATCAAGTGCTGATCCAGAAGGTGGCGGGGCTGCACGTTGCCAATAGCACTGATCATACTATTGCGTATTTCCGGTATGTCTGCGGCAAGTGTTTTAACTAATTGTTTCATCTTCTGCCGCTTTTGATCATCAACTCCAACAGCCGGACAGGAGCAGTTGACAATTGGGAATTTCTGCAAGTGACTGTATTCCTGAATATCTGCTTCCTCAACGTAGACCAATGGACGGATGACCGTATGTTTGCCGTTATCCGCCAGGAGCTTGGGACTCATTGATGCCAGTGTTCCAGCGTAAAACTGGTTGAGAAAAAGGGTTTCGATAAAGTCATCCAGATGATGTCCCAGAGCAATTTTATTGCAGTCAAGTTTTTCTGCCTGGGCGTGAAGTGCTCCACGTCTTAAGCGTGCACAAAAAGCACAATAGGATGTTCCGGGTCGGAGTTTTTCTTCAATAATTTGGTAACTGTTCGTTTCTGCCATCACGTAGTTAAAGTGCTGGTGTTGGAGATATTCCTCAATCAGTTCTTTTTGATAACTTGGAAAACCTGAATCTATATTGAGCGCAATCAGTTTAAATCTGATCGGTGCTTTTTTTCGCAATGTCTCAAGAATGTTCAGTAAGGTGTAGGAATCCTTGCCGCCAGATATCCCGACCGCAATTCGATCTCCCTCTTCAATAAGATTAAAATCACCAATCGCTTTGCCAACCTGACGTTTGATACGATTAAATATTTTTTCCGTTATTGTCACCCTGAAACTCCTCTGCAAGAAATCCCTTTGTAAAAGAAATTTACTGAAAAAACAAGCCAGCCGCACCCGTTAACTTCCCGATTTATAATAATGGATTCTTCACTCGGTGCATTTCTTGCTTAGAGTTAGTCAGGGATGTCTATTTGCCATAGTATTATTTTAAAAAGAGGTGCAAATGAGTATTGATCCAACAAAATTAATGACAGCATTCGGAGTCTATCCAGCACAGAAAATAGCTATTGATAAGCAAAAACAAAGTAGCCAGCCATTTGAACATATTCTGGATGACAGTGTTAACTCTTTGAAAAATATTGAAAATTCTCAAAAGAATATAATTGCAATGATGAAAATGGAACACATTCAGTTGCTCCAGGGATTATTTTCTGAAGAGGAAGAAAAAGGCTCTAATGATTTTTTTACGGGGATTCTAAGCAGTCATAGATTGAATCAGTTAACCCTGCAGAAAAGTCAAATCATTGACAAATACTATTCTGCTAAACCCACTCCTCAGCTGCAACCGATAGAGCCGCAGCCCAAACAGATTGGACAAATGATTGATCACGTCGCAGAAAAAATCAGTTTGGCTCCAGAGTTAATTCGCTCAGTTGTTGCCACAGAAAGTGCCTATAACCCGACCGCCGTATCGCATGCAGGGGCGCAGGGTTTGATGCAACTGATGCCAGAAACAGCTCAGGAACTTGGGGTGCAGGACAGTTTTGATCCGTTACAAAATTTATTCGGCGGCAGCAGGTACCTCAAACAGCTTCTTGAAAAATATGATGGCGATCTAGACCATGCTCTGGCAGCTTACAACTGGGGGCAGGGGAATGTTGACCGTCATGGATTGGAGAATATGCCTGAAGAAACCCGCAACTATTTGGCGAAAATAAAGACCCTGCTGGAAACTAAATCAGCTTAAGTACGATTATTATTGAGTTCCACATCGCGGTTCAATATTTACTGGTAGATTTTCCCCTGATGTTTCAGCCAACCATTGACATGTCTCCCCCTGGGATCATGATGGGTCCAGTGAAGAACTCCCCCCTTCGAATTCCATTCATATTCACCATTAAAATCAACAGTATCCCCTTTTTTAAGGGATATGATTTTGTCTGCAAGGTCAATATTATGTGCAACCAGCAGGGTCTGTCCTGTGGCTACTTTAAGGAGAAATTTCTGGTGTCTACTGCCATCATTGTCGTCTGGTAAGCGTTTTATGACAACTCCGGAACCTTTAATCTGAATATCGCTGCGGTGGTTATCATAGGCATCTTGTAGTGACCGATTGACAGATTGAGACTGCTGCTGAACCGAACCACTAAAATCGAAATTGTTGACAAAATATCCATAAATTGACATCCCAATAGCGAGAGAAATGATTATTTTTTTCAGTGGTCTGCTCGACACAGATTTTTTTACTTGAGGTGGGAGACTAAACATACTATCGAATTACTCCGCGACTGATGAGGGCGGCTCGTAAGGTGTCTATCCGGCGTTGATTGACGCCAAAATCTGAATGCCCCAAACGTGATGCAGAGCGCACCGCAATGATCCCATCGGAGGGGCGCAGGTGAAGTTCCAGGTCATCAACAAAGCGGAACACGCTGCTTCGGCACTCGGCATGAAGGTATTCCGGCGCTTCATTCACAATACGAGTACGGGATAATGCCGCTACGATCTCTCGAACTACCGCCCAAGCTTCGTCGGGATCTCCATCAATTTGAAACGGGGGAGTTTGATGGGCGCTGTCATGGGCATCGCTTGATAAACAGTTCGGTGAAGCTGGACAGGGAGCCAGGCCGGAATCGGAGACCCCGAGGTTCGAAGGGGTTTTCCCCGAACATGAAATAAGAGATAGGCTGGCAATTAGAAGCACGGGTCCGATGGTGAAAATCCTGAAAATTGACATAATCCATCCTTGCTAAGAATCAACGATTGCTAAGAGGTTTTTTAGCATCCATTTTTAATGATGGCCACTCTTGCCTGGTTTCAAGTTGGTGAAACGTTCTGAAGCGTATTTTGAATGGCACTGAATACATTGACTATGCAGCTTGTAGAAATAGAAGTTCACAAGCTCAGCGTCTTGTTGATGGGCAGAATGAGCCAACTTCTTGGATGTTGAGTGAAATTTTTGATCTATTTCTATGAATCCGGCAGGTAAGGAATGGTGGAGTTCTTCAATCTGTTTTTGCGTAAGTTTTTGCTTCAGAATAAAGCTGTCATTAATGTTTTTTGCAATCTCTGCAATTGTTTCCCAGTCACCCGTTGCGATTG
>JASJGT010000146.1:0-4379 GCA_033791405.1 Desulfuromusa sp. | reverse complement strand
GGAGTAGGGATTATTTTCAAAAACAGGGAATAACAGGAGTAACAGGGAGATTACAGTTACGGTTAGCCAGGTGCGGTGAAGGTAGACGAAATAGAGTAATTTTTGTTTGCTGGTCATTCCTTCGAACCGTTCCTGTTCTGTTCGATATCAATATGTTATTAGTTTTTCCCACCAACAGAACTGCTCAAAAAAGAAGGTTTAAAAAACTCGAGCGCCATTTAGTTTTCCTTGCCCCTCAAGCAGTGAAAAATCAACATGGAATTTACCTCCATCCTGCTGGGTGAAAATCCCTTTCTGCACTAGCCCGCCCGCTAGCTGTTCCGCCTGTTCAGCAAGAACGACTGCGTTCTGGTTTTTACTCTCTCCAGAGCGCAAAATATTAAAGAGACGATAACCGGCCACAAAAGCACCCCGATCAATATCCAATTGAAAAGAGCCCTGAATGTTTTCCAGAGAGAAAAATGAACCCTGTGCCGGAGATTTTTCCAACAGAGTCAGAGCTCCATGACCACTTATTTGATCCTCTCCGCTGCTGAGAGATAAATTTTCCAGATTGAGGGTGACTCCTGAATTGAACAGTTGAGTGTATAGATCAAGGAGTTGTAATTGGAGTTCAAAAGAACTGATCTGCGGGTTAAAAGCCTTGTTTTGCAGCTGTTTTGCCGTTTGTTGTAAGGAGTGAAGGAGCTCCGGATCAAGACCGGACAAAATCAATTTCAGTTCGCCGCGGCTAATTTTTTCTTCTGCTAATAAAGCTTCAGAAAAACTCAGCGTGCCGGTGCTGCTAAAAGTATCTTGATCTAAATCTGTTTGTCCCTGGTAGTGAATATTGTGAACCTCAAGCGTTGGTTGTCCGTGCCCCACTATTTGTAGTTTTTCCAGCAGTAGTTCTCCACTTCCTAGTGGTATGTCCTGCAGATTGGTCATTTGGCTGGAGAGAGAAAAACCCGAGAAATTCATCTCAACTTGTTCCGCTTGTTGCAGAACTAGATTATCTAACTGGCAGGTTAATTCACCCATGGTTAAATCTGCATCTAAATCCCAATTGGCGCTAAAGCCAGTTATTTGCACACGACCATTAGGATTCTGAAAATTGATTTCTGGCAATGCCAATTTTGACTGAGATGCTCCCTGTATGCTGATGTCTGTCGTTAATTGAAATTGGTCAAGGGGGGTATTTTCAGCAATGATTTGCGCCAGCTCTGAATCCTTCGAAAGGGTTGTTACCATCTTGATTCCCCAGACAAAATGGCGAATCTGATGATAAAAAAAGATCCCTTCCTTCCCCTGAATCCGGAGAGCTGTTCTGGCGCTAGAGGAGAACAGTTTTCTTTGATAATTCTGCAGGTCAACATTGATCAGTTCAGGTGTTGTCTGATTGAAAGCATCGATCTGCGCGGTGAAAAGTTGCTCAGTTTTGCGGCTGGTGTACCAGGTCATCGCAAACAGTGCAATCAGGGTTACAATCATAAGAGAAGAGAGAATTTTTTTCATTTTATTGCTCAACGCCAACCTGTGGTAGAAACCGGGTTAAATCTGCCGGGAGGGGACAATTAATATCTATTTGCTGTTTGCTGAATGGATCGATAAAAGCAAGGCGGCGGCAGTGGAGAAATAATCTGGAAAGCTTTCTGGGGCATGGTCCGCGATAGCGCTGATCGCCAAACAGGGGGTGTCCGGCATCGGCAAGTTGGCGGCGAATTTGATGTTGCCGACCCGTGTGAAGCTGGATTTCCAACAAAGATGCAGTATCATTGCCGATTAAAGTATGGTAACTGGTTTCTGCTGCTTTCAACTTTCCCTTCGCCGGGATATCGGATAGTAGTGTCCCCCGACCCATTATTTTCCCAGCCACCAGAGCCAGATAACTTTTTGTTATCTCTCCCCGCATAAATAATTTCCCCAGTTCAGAACAACTTTTCTTCCCCTTGCCAAATATAACTGGTCCAGAGGTTTCGAGATCGAGGCGATGAATCGGGGCAAAGCGGAAGAGATCACCCCTTGCGGCGAGGAATACTCCAATCTGATCTGTCAGGTTATCTCTTTCGTGTCCCTTGCCGTTGTGGATAGCCAACCGGGCAGGTTTATTGACGATCAAGATTTCCCGCGTCTCGTAGAGGATATCCAGCTGTGGTTGTGCTATTTGGCTGTTTGCTAATAGCTCGAGAAGTCGATTACTGTCTGGTAGCTGGATAAGATCATTGACTGCGACAAGATCCCCCGCTTTAGCTGGCCTCTCAGAGATCTTAACTTTCCCTTTTTTTAACAGCTGGCGCAGGTAGGACTCTGGTGCCGCAGGGATGCGTTGATGCAAAAATTGTTCGATCGGGAGATCAGTGTCTTCTTCAGTAACAATAAATTCAGGCATGGGCAGAATATAGCTCCAAGTATTTGGGCGGTTCAATTATTGAAATTTACGACTTATTCTCTGGTCAGCTTACCCATATCCCGATGTAACTCTTCCCGCAAACGCTGGGCAATCGATCCAACTATCCCCTGATTGATGGTGAATCCATCCACTTTAACCACAGGAATGACCTCCAGAGAGGTGGAGGTGATAAAGACTTCATCAGAAAATTGTAAATCCTGCAACTTAAATTCGCCAGTGATGACACGCAAGTTCAGTTTTTCTTCACACAGACGCATAATGGTTGAGCGGGTCACCCCTTCAAGCATCCCGGTAGATACTCCGGGGGTAAAGACCCACTGACCACGAGACCAGAAGATATTCGAGGCAGACCCCTCACAAATATGTTCCTTGTTGTTCAGCATGATAACCTCAAAGGCACCGCTAGCCTTCGCTTCAAGCTTACCCAGCAGGCTGTTCAGATTACTTATTGATTTGATTTTTGGATTGATCGCCTCTGGGGCATTCCTCCGGGTCTGTGCCACTTTCAGTTCAATCCCTTTCTGATAGTAGCTCTCTTCAAATCCCTGGAATTCTCGACCAATCACCAGACAGGTCAGGTTGGTATCCATATCACGCTGAAATCCGATCTGCCCTTCTCCCCGGGTTATCATGATCCGGTAATAAGCATTGTCCAAAGCGTTGCGTTCACGCAGTTCCAGCAGGATGGTTTCTAGCTCTTGCTGGGACAAAGAGACAGGGTATGAGAGTGCTTCTGCAGATTGTTTCAGCCGTTGGTAGTACTGAGAAAATTGGTAGAGTTGTTTGCCAATTGAGCGAAAGCTCTCAAAAATGCCATCGCCATACAAAAACCCCTGATCAAAAACCGAGATTTTTGCGTTGTCACTTTTGACAAATTCGCCATTCAGATAGACGTAACTCATTGCTTAATCCTGCAATCAAAATACTTATGTAAAATCAAATTGATAGATGATTCTAGCGTAAAATTGAACTTGGGGAAAGGGGCAAAGGAGCCGGATAAAGGAAGCCACAATGGTTTCCTCAAAAGGGCAAAGTCGTCCAGTTATAGTTACTTTTTGTTTGCTCTCTACCCTCAGCTCCAGATTCATGGTAGTGAAAGAATATGATCAACTTTTTTATCATCGGTGCCATTCTTGGATTGTCGGCAGGGTTTGCTCCTGGGCCGCTATTGGCTCTGGTTGTTTCTGAGACGTTGCAACATAATATTCGAGCAGGGATAAAAGTTGCTCTGGCGCCGATTTTGACTGATCTGCCAATTATTCTGGTCAGCTTGCTGATATTAGCCAAGCTGACAAATTTTCATGCTGTGTTGGGGTTTATTTCTCTGGGGGGTGGATTGTTTCTGTTGCTTCTTGGTTATCAGAGTTTAAAAGCTCAGGGTGTTGTTCTGAATATTCAGGAAGTCAGTCCAAAATCATTGAGTAAGGGGATTTTGACCAATTTTCTGAGTCCACACCCCTACCTGTTCTGGCTTAGTATTGGAGTACCAACCATGAATAGCGCACTGAATAAGCATCCTTGGGCTGGATTTGCTTTTATCGGAGGATTTTATTTATGCCTGATAGGATCCAAAATTGGTTTGGCTGTGCTGGTCGGAAAATCGAAGTCTTTTTTAAACGGCTCCACTTATCTTGTTATCATGCGCAGTCTTGGAGTGCTATTAGTGGTCTTAGCCGGACTACTGTTTTATGATGGTTTAAAGCTGTTGCAGATTTTACCGTCCTGATTCAAACTATTATTTCACAGGGGGAAAATAATGAACCACAAAATCAAAAATTCTCAGCCTATTTCCAAACATTGCCTGGTCTGTGGAACCGAAAATCAATTCGGGTTGAAAACCCGTTTTTTTGAAACCGAAGATAAAGAGGTGATCGCCCTGTTTACGCCACGTGAAGAACATCAGAGTTACCCGGGGATCGCCCACGGAGGTGTTTCTGCGGCACTGCTTGATGAAGTTATTGGCCGGGCGATCATGGCTCATTACGATCAG
>JASJGT010000145.1:0-13353 GCA_033791405.1 Desulfuromusa sp. | reverse complement strand
GAGATTTCAGGAATGTGGGGAGAAAGAGATTTCTGCAAGTTTGATTGGCGAGGCGGTTATGGACCCATTGCAAGAGGTGGATGAGGTTGCCTATGTCCGTTTTGCTTCGGTCTACCGGCAGTTTAAGGATATTAATGAATTTATGTCAGAATAAAATGATTTATTGAAAAATTCCCACTGACAAAAATTATTTATGGGTCACTTTTAGCCGGAGTCTCTGTCAGGGATATTCCGGCATTTGCTTTTTTCTGCGAGCCGATATAAACAGAAATGACAGAATTAAAACATCAACAATTTATGCAGTTAGCACTGAATCTAGCTCGGCGCGGGGAGGGGAGAACGGCCCCTAACCCTCAGGTTGGTGCAATCATTGTTAATTCAGGAAGAGTTGTCGGGGAGGGTTTTCATCCTCAAGCTGGTGAACCCCATGCTGAAATTTTTGCTTTGCGTCAGGCAGGTGAAAAAGCCCGTGGGGCAGATATCTATGTTACCTTGGAACCGTGTTCTCACTACGGGAAAACTCCCCCCTGCGCTGATGCCCTGATCAATGCAGGGATCAGAGCCGTTTATGTTGGCGTTGTTGATCCAAATCCTCAGGTTGCAGGCCGTGGAGTTGAAAAGCTACAACAAGCCGGGATAAAAGTAGAGTCTGGAATTCTTGAGTTGGAGTGTCGCCGTTTAATTGCACCTTTTAGCCACTATATCTCAACAGGTCGTCCCTTTACCGTTTATAAAGTGGCAATAACCCTGGATGGGAATACTGCAACCGCAACGGGTGATTCTCGCTGGGTTTCTGGGGAGAAGAGCCGCTTGCGTGTACATCAGTTGCGTGATCGGGTCGAGGCGATCATGGTTGGTGTTGATACTGTGTTAAATGATGATCCTTTACTTAATACTCGCCTTCCTGAAGGTGGCGGTCGCGATCCTTTGCGTGTCGTAGTGGACAGCCAGTTGCGGATCAAAGCTGATTGCCGTATGTTGAAACAGAAATCAGCCGCAAAAACCTTGGTTGCTACAGTTTCTAGCGATCAGGAGAAGATTTCATTATTAAAAGATGTTGGAGCAGAGGTCGTTATTTTCCCCGCTGCTTCGGGTAGGGTCTCTCTCCCTGCATTATGGCAGGAATTGGGGCGGCGCAATGTTCAGAAACTTCTCCTTGAAGGGGGAGCTACCTTGGCTGGAGCAGCGCTTGCTCATAATCTGATTGAACAGCTGATGGTATTTGTTGCCCCTAAAATACTTGGGGGATTCTCTCCATTTGGAATTTTTTCTGGTTCAGGGTGTGTGAAAATGGCAGATGCTATCCAACTTGAAGATGTGCTCTATAAGCAGATAGGAGAAGATCTGGTGGTCACGGGAGATGTTGTACCATGTTTACGGGATTGATTCAGTCCATCGGCAAAGTTCGCAATCTTAAACGCCAAGGAGATGCAGCCCAATTGCAGATTTCTAGTAGCTTTGTTGAAAATGACCTGCAACTCGGTGAGAGTATTGCCGTGAACGGTGCCTGCTTGACTGTCACTGCGTGGAATAAAAGTAATTTTACCGTTGATATCTCGCCGGAAACAATGCATTGCACCACTTTGGGGGCTTTGCAACCAAATCAACATGTTAACTTGGAACGGGCTTTGTCCCTTTCAGATCGTCTCGGTGGACATTTGGTCAGTGGTCATATTGATTGCGTTGCAACAGTGAAACGGCGCTATCAGGACCAGAATGCAATTCGATTTGAGTTTGCTGTCCCGGCTGAGGTGATGCGCTACCTGGTTAAGAAGGGCTCTGTTGCCGTAGATGGTATCAGTCTGACTGTTAACCAGGTTGAACAAAATATGTTTTCAATAGCAGTCATCCCACAATCTTTAGCGATGACAACCCTCAGCTCTTGTCGTGAAGGTTCACGAGTGAATATAGAAACAGATTTGCTCGGGCGCTATGTGGAGCGTTTATTACAAGGGCAAGCGAGCACAAAAAATGAGCAGAAAGTTAACTTAGACTTTCTTGCTAAAAATGGTTTTCTGTGAGATAAGATGGCGTCGTAAATTTAGCTTAGCTATCGTGTAACTGCTCAAGCTTGACTGTCGCCATCCGGGCGACTAACCCCCTTTTTATGGGCGACACTTGCCCAGCGCTCTGTATGGTCGCGCCATCATATCTATTTTTGCAAGATCATCGGACTATTTTGTTCTTGCAGTTAAGAAGAAGGATAACGTTTATGCCAATTTCAAAAATTGAAGCAGCTCTTGATGATATTCGTCATGGTAAAATGGTCATTTTAGTTGATGATGAAGATCGTGAAAATGAAGGTGATTTAGTTGCTGCTGCTGAGTTGATAACTCCTGAAATTGTTAATTTCATGGCGACGCAAGGGCGTGGACTGATTTGTCTCTCTTTAACTGAGATGCGTGCTGATGAGCTCGATTTGCCGTTGATGGTTACTGATAATAGTTCTTCTTTTGGCACTGCATTTACTGTTTCCATTGAAGCGCGACTAGGAGTTACCACTGGAATCTCTGTAGCCGATCGAGCACATACAATTCAGGTTGCCGTTGCTGATGAAACGACTGCGCGAGATTTAGCGCGACCGGGGCATGTTTTTCCCTTGCGAGCTCAAAAGGGCGGCGTTATGGTGCGAACCGGTCAAACTGAAGGTTCAGTTGATCTTGCCCGTTTGGCAGGACTTAAGCCTGCCGGGGTTATTTGTGAGATTATGAACGAAGACGGTACCATGGCGCGGATGCCGCAGTTGGAAATTTTTGCCGCTCAACATGATCTGAAAATTATTTCAGTTGCCGATCTGGTTGCCTATCGGATGCGCAAAGAGTTATTGGTTCGCCGCGCAGCAGAAACTACTATTCCGACCCCATTTGGTGGGACGTTCACTGCAATCGTCTATGAAAATGATGTTGATGATGCTGAACATATGGCTCTGATCAAGGGTGAAATTAAGTCAGATGAACCGATTTTGGTTCGGGTTCATTCGGAGTGTTTGACTGGAGATGTTTTTGGTTCGGAACGTTGTGATTGTGGTGAGCAGCTGCATGCGGCTATGGCACAGATTGAAGAAGAAGGAACTGGAGTTATCCTCTACATGCGTCAAGAGGGTCGTGGTATTGGTTTGACCAACAAGATCAAGGCTTATGCTTTACAGGATCAGGGGCATGATACGGTTGAAGCGAACCATGTTTTGGGATTTAAAGCTGATTTACGTGATTATGGTTTGGGTGCGCAGATGTTATCTGAGCTTGGGGTGCGTAAATTACGCTTGATGACCAATAATCCAAAAAAAATTATTGGTTTGGAAGGCTATGGTTTGGAAATTGTTGAGCGGGTTCAGATTGAAGTTCCTGCCCATCAAGACAATCTTAAATATTTGAAAACTAAACGGGAAAAAATGGGACACTTACTGGAAAATCTCTAGGAGGCTGTTGTGTCAAAAATTATTGAAGGAACACTGGAAGCTAAAAATTATCGTTTCGGCATTATTGTCAGCCGTTTTAACAGTTTTATCTCTGATCGGTTGCTCGAAGGGACGATTGATACCCTGACCCGTCATGGAGCTGATAGTGAACAAATGACCATTGTTAAAGTTCCCGGGGCTTTTGAATTGCCATTGGTCGCTAAAAAAATGGCCAATTCAGATAAATATGATGCATTGATCTGTCTCGGTGCCGTCATTCGCGGTGGAACTCCACATTTTGAATACGTCAGTTCGGAGATGACTAAGGGGATCGCTTCGGTATCGCTGCAATCGGGATTACCGATCGCTTTTGGTGTATTGACGACCGATTCAGTTGAGCAGGCAATTGAGCGTGCTGGTACCAAGGCAGGTAATAAGGGCGTTGAAGCTGCTATGAGTGCTATTGAAATGGTGAATTTGTTGGGAGCTATTTAATCAGATGTCGAATAACCGCCGCGTTGGACGTGAATACGCGCTAAAGATGTTGTTTGCTCATCGACTCAACAAAGATCAAATAGAATCGAACCAACTCGTCTCTTCTCTCTTGGACAATTTTCGTTTTGCGGACGATGTTTTAGGTGAAACATTGGACGCAATTGATGTTCCCTTGGCAACGTCTACCCGATTATTTGCTGAATCAATTGTCAATGGGGTTGTAGAGTTTCGAGCTGTGATTGATAAAAATATCTCAGAGACTGCAAAAAACTGGTCGTTAGAGCGTATGACCGCGGTTGATTTGTCGATTTTGCGGATTGCGACTTATGAGCTTCTTTACCGTCCAGAGATTCCAACCCCTGTTGTCATTGATGAAGCTATTGAAATTGCGAAGCGTTATGGGACCAAAGATTCTCCTTCGTTTATCAATGGTCTTCTCGATAAAATCGCTAAAAACTCCATTAAAACAGCCAGTTAAAATTTATGAATTGGAATTGCTATGAGCACAATTAAATTTGGTTTGCTTGGATTCGGGACTATCGGCACCGGGGTTGTCAGGAACTTTCAGCATAATAGTTCAATCATCCAGAAACGACTCGGGAACGATCTGGATTTAGTTAAAATTGCGGATCTTGATATTACTACAGATCGTGGAGTAGAGCTAAAATCAGGGGTTTTAACTGCTGACGTGGAAGAAGTTATCAGTAACCCCGAAGTTGATATTGTTATCGAGTTGATCGGTGGTTATGAGCCGGCAAAAGGTTTTATTCTTAAGGCGATTGCTAATGGCAAGCACATTGTTACTGCTAACAAAGCTTTGATGGCGGTTCATGGCCAGGAAATTATTGCGGCTGCCAATCAACAAGGTGTTTCGGTGATGTTCGAGGCCGCAGTTGGTGGTGGTATCCCGATTATTTCGGCAATTAAGGAAAATCTCTGTAGCAATGAGTTCAGTTCGATACTGGGGATTCTCAATGGGACTTGTAATTATATTTTAACCAAAATGACTGAAGAGGGCATTGATTTTGCCCCGGTACTACAGGAAGCGCAGGATTTGGGCTATGCAGAAGCTGATCCGACCTTTGATATAGAAGGGGTTGATACAGCTCACAAGATTGCGTTGTTATCGGCGTTGTGCTTTGGTACGATAGTTGATTTTGAGAAGGTTTATACCGAGGGAATTAGTAATATCGCTGCAACTGATATCCAGTTTGCAGAACAGATGGGCTATAAAATCAAGCTTTTAGCCATCGGCAAAAGTCTTGGTGATAAAATAGAGGTTCGTGTTCATCCAACGATGATACCGGGAACTTATCAGCTGGCAGAAGTCAATGGCGTCTTCAACGCGGTTCGTTTAAACGGTGATTTTGTCGGGCCAACATTGCTCTACGGGAGTGGTGCTGGTATGGATGCCACTGCCAGTGCTGTGATGGGTGATGTGATGGCGATCAGCAGAGATATAGTTTCTGGTGCGCAAGGGCGAGTTCCCATCATGGGTTATTGTGCAGATCAGATCAAATCTCTGCCGATTAAAGCAATGAGCGAAATCATCAGCCACTATTATTTGCGCTTCACCACAATTGATCAGCCTGGGGTATTGGCAAAGATAGCAGGTTGTCTCGGTCAACATGACATCAGTATTCAATCAATGATTCAGCCAGAATGGCATGAGGCTGATTCTATCCCAATTGTCCTGATGACCCATGCTGCCAGAGAGGCTGATGTCTCTCGTGCTCTAGAGGAAATCGAAGCATTGGATATTATTTCGCAGCCAACCCGCTTGATTCGAGTTGAACACGATCTGGATTAAAGCATTGATCTTGTAAAGAATCGTCTTTGTGAATTTGTCTTCCTTTGGCCATTATAGAATTGCTGGTAACGGCCAGTCGGTTTCATATCCAGGTGGATAATAATTTTCTTTGGTACGATTAAAATAACCGTATTGAATTCGCGGAAACTCCTTTTTTACCCGATCCAGCATCTTTTTCATTCCAATTCCAGAACCGTCAGCACCCATTGACTTCCAGTAGAGCAAGGGGTCGATACTCAAATTTCGCATCTGAATCAGATCAATTCCAATGGTGTCAATCAGTTCCAGTAGCTTTTCTATCTCATCTTCCCGATCAGTAATTCCAGGGAAAACCAGATAATTGACCATGGTGAATAACCCATGCTGTTTTGCCCGTCGAGTCGATTCAATCACATCCTCAAAGCAGTACTTTATCGGTCGGTAATAAGCATTGTAGAAGCGTTCCTGAACCGAATTGATCGAGATTCTAATTGAATCAATCCCTGCATCAGCAAGCTTGTCGATAGCGTCAGGTATTGAGGCATTGGAGTTAAAATTGATTGTGCCACGAGTGGTTTTCCGGCGCATTTCTTTGACTGCTTCAGCAATCCTGTCTGCTTGAAGGATTGGATCACCTTCACACCCCTGACCGAATGAGACAATCGCATTTTCGGCAGCTTGCAGGTGGGGAACTGCCACTTCACAGAGTTCTTCAACCGTTGGAACAAAAGTTAAGCGATCCTGGCTGGACTGACAGATGCTTGGTTCATCCTGCAAAGAGATGCAACCAATACAGCGTGCGTTACAGGTTGGTGAACATGGGAGTGGGGCTTCCCAACGGCCGAAGAAAAGATTTTTTGCGGCAAAACAATGATAATCTAGGGCACAACGGGAGAGTTGATTAATCAGTCGATTATCCGGTTGTTCAACAACCCGCTTACGCACCAGTGGTTCGAGCTTGCGATCATCAAAATGTTCCGGTTGCCACTGCTGGTTACGATCAACACGCACTGCTGCAACGTAAAATCGTTCCTCTTCAACACACCATCCCACTGCGGTATAAGACCAGAGGGTCAGTTCGACATCCTTTTTCTCATAGGCAGCGGCAGGAAGCAGGGTTCGGGTAAAGGCAGGAGTAGTAAAGGCAGAAACGGCCTGAGCTGATCCTCCTCCCCAACTGTCCGGGAGAGAATCAATCGTCATTTGTTTGCCACTACTGCGATCAAAGCCGATCGGTGGAGTCCCCGGAATGGTAAACAGACGGCTTCCTTCTGGAAGTGGAATCAGTTCATCAACCTCAGGTTGACGAATGTTCATGCCGTTCATCCCAGCCATCAGTAATCCAGGATATTCAAATACTTCGCCAGTATCGTCGGCAATAACAGCTAAAACGGTTTTTTGTTTGCTCATTGATCTATATGCTCCTTAACCGATGGAGGGTAACATATTCATATTTAAAAATGAGCATTAAGCGTGAAGCTGCAAAATTGTCCAAATATGTTATGCACCTATTTTAAACATCCGAAGATTGCTTATTTCGCATAATTCAACTGTTTAATCACTGGAGCAATATCAAGGATTACTTTTTTGCTTTTTGATAGCCTCGTGCTCTGACGTGAGTTCATTCAGCAGGTCGATGACAGACCAGTTCTCGGATATTGGTGTAAGGGCAGCCCAAAGTTGGCTCGGAAGCTTTGAATCCCGGTAGGATGCCATTAAAGTATGCATTTCGTTGTGGGTGAACCCAGATATGATCGCGGCTCTATTCATATCAGAGATTTCACCCTGACCGTGCTTGTGGTCTGATTCGAATATTTCTTTAAGGGTCTTTTGTCTATCGCTATTTGTTGCGAATATGACAGGAAAAACACTTAATTCACTCTCCTTTAAGAGCGAAAGTAATGTCCGCTGTTCTGGCTCTGGATAACCGCACACCAACAGCCCTTTGGATCCATGCATTTTCTTAGATGATTCATCTACTTTTTTGAACGTACCTTCTTGACTCATAACACAATCCTTTTATTTGTTATTCACAGGTTTTTGTTTAATGGTCTGGGCTGTTTAAAATCATTGGGAGCGTTGTTGCTTTAGCAAATGTCTCGAATCAAAGACACGATGAACCGTTATTGCCCGATTTAACTCCTCCATATCAACAGCACTGGTAATAGATCTCGTTTAGTAGACTTCCTCTCAGTTGTTTTACGTATAGTGCACATACAATGGCTGCTTGTCAAAAGGTCAGTTGACAAGAATTTTGTTCCCAGTTGATTTCGTATTTCGGGTGGTATGTGTCAGATCCATGTCTCCGGAATATTTGTCCCGTTTTATTTGGGGATTAATTTAGCAGACAAACTTTGCTTGGATATGGAATTTGAATAGGCTATGCTCCTTGTTATGCGAACCTTACTCACCACCCTGCACAGTAAATATATCCATGCCAGCCTGGCGTTGCCTTGTCTGGCAGCATATTGCAGAGACGAATGTGGGGAAATTCTGATCCGCGAATACTCAGTCAATGAGCCAAAAGAGATCGTCTTGGCACAGATTGTTGCTTGTGATGCTGAGGTGATCTGTTTTTCGGTCTATCTATGGAATAGGGTTGCAACACTTGAGTTAGTTGATTGCCTTAAGCGAATTAGTTCAAAACTGAAAATAGTTCTTGGCGGACCGGAAATTTCGTTCGAGGATGATATTTTTTTTGCACGCTACCCGGTGGATGCGCTGATTTGCGGCGAGGGAGAAATTCCTCTGCAACATTGCCTGTCAGCCTGGCAGAGGGGAGAGAGTCCGGCACCGACTGCGGGTTTGAGATTACCAGAGCTTCCGCAAAAAAACGGGTTGAGTCTACTGGATTCACTCGATCAGATTCCTTCACCATTTGCTGCCGGATTGGTCGATTTGACACGGGGGTTGGTTTACTATGAAAGTAGCCGTGGTTGCCCCTACACTTGTAGCTTCTGTATGAGTGCGTTGGATGAGCAGGTTCGATCATTTTCTCTAGAACGAATTGAATCTGATTTAAAGATATTGATGGACAATCGGGTTGCCAAAATTAAATTTGTTGACCGGACGTTTAATTATAATAATCAACGGAGCCGGGATATCTTCAATTTTATCCTGCGGCATAATCATTCCAGCCATTTTCATTTTGAGGTAGGTGCTCATCTCCTTGATGGAGATACTCTGAAATTATTAAAGCAGGTTCCAGGAGAGACCTTTCAGTTTGAAATTGGAGTGCAATCGACTCTCCCTGAAACGTTACAGAATGTTGGTCGTAAAGCTTCTCTCGAGCGTCTGGCTGATAATGTTCGCTTTTTGCAAGCCAACACCAAAATCCATCTCCATCTCGATTTGATTGCCGGGTTGCCGGGGGAAGATTACCCGCAGTTTTTAAAATCAATTGACTGGACTTCCGCTCTGGGAACAGATCATTTGCAGATCGAACCGGTCAAGTTGTTGCCAGGAGCACCGCTACGCTTAGAGGCTGAACGTTGGGGAATAAAGTTTGATCCAAATCCCCCTTATGCAATTTTGCAATCAGAAAATCTCACATTTTCTGATCTGGAACGATTGCGTGGGATTGGCCGGCTGCTTGATCTGCTGGTTAATCGTCGACGCTTTTCATTTCTTCTCAAACCATTAATTGCTGATTTTTCTCGGCTGTCACTGCTGCTGGAAGATCTGGATCGGTTCTGGCGTAAGAAAAATCTCTATCAGCAAAGCCATTCGTTGCGGGATCAGTACCTGATTGTATATGACTATTTGTGCGACCGATTTAGTGGCTGTACACTCTCTGTTTATCGAGAATTACTTGGACGGGATTATGCTCATCATCAGCGGGTAGTTGGTGGTTCAGCTCCTGCTTTTTTTAACACCAATCTGTCTGAGAAAGAAACGGCTATGGTCCGGGAAAGGGTCAAGCAGGAGTTAGCGGCGTTGGATCGAGACGGTAAAGTTCAATATTTTGCCGCCCTATTTGAACACCTTCAAGAGTCTCCAAGAAGGACTATTCTGGTTTTTCTTTACCCGGCAAAAACTTCTACAGGACTACAAGTGCGGGAACTCTCTCTGTAATTTTTTACTACTTACTTTTATCGTTGCTATCGTGCCGGTTTTGGTTTGCCTAGCTGAAAAGTTAACCCTATTGAGTATTGCAGGTTGTTGTCAGGCTCAGGAAAATCAACAAGATGACGGATATCGCCACGCAGGGCAATTAAATCATCGAGAAAAAAATACTTGATACCAACTCCATAGTTAAATAAAAAATGATCTCTGTCTGGACCAACCTCTGGAGTGGAATATATGGCTCCTAAACCAACGACAACATAGGGAACCAGTTGTGTGTCTGGTCTAAAATGATAGAGAGTATCTAGATGATAAGTTTCAACCTTAGTGTCAGTTGTGGATCCATCTTCCGCTTCTGCATCTGACTCTGTTCGGGTATAAAAGCCTTCTACTGCCCAGTTTGCTGTCAGGTTGTAACCTAGTCCTATTCCCCAGAAGTTGGTTGTCTCAAGAGATTGATTCCCTTCAAGAATATGCCTGCCATACTGTGTGGAAAGGGTTGCAGCACCGGATTGATTTTTTGCAACTGCTGGTAGAGAAACACTTAAAATGAGGATTGAAAGAAAAACAATTTTTTTGCACATGAACCGACCCTTCTGTTATTCAAAGTTGTTTAAATTATGCAGATCAGTGTTGCACTTGTTAAGCCCCTCACTAGATTAACAGACTTCCCCGGAGAATCAAATCGCAGCATGATGGGTGCTATTGATCCGCTAACAATAATGCATCAAGAAACGGAGATTCGTTGGTCAAAGAATCTAAATTCTGAAATATCTGTGTCCAGATCTCGAGACAAAATTGAACAAAAAAGTCACAATCAGGGGCAAGTTGTTGCATGGACTCGTCAATATCCCGGCGGAAATCTGCGCTGATCTGGTCATCATCAAAGGTCTTATTTTTTAATACTGGCATGTCTGTTATGGTCAGGGGCGTTGGAGCAAAATCTTTCCCCAGAAGTTGATTCGCCACAGCAGTTAAAAATATCCCTGAGAGGGCGGGGTACTCCTCTGTTTCTGTTTCAATAATTGGTAGTTTAAATGGAAGTTGAGTGATAAATAAATCTTGCAGTGATTCAATCTGTTTCAACCGCTGTTCAACCCTTTCCAGATCCTTGATTGAGGTTATGGGTTGCAAGTTGTCTTCTTTATTCTCCGCAGCCTGAGATGGCGTTCCCGAGGTAAGTTGCATTGAATCGATAAATAATAATTCAGGATAGTCTAAGAATGGATATATCTGCCCAGTGCGGATATTTTTCGCCCTGGTCTGGAGCTTTTTGATCAGACTGTATCCCAATTGAAACAGGCTGAGTAGATAGGTATTGCGAAAGATAGTATCGGCCTTATCGAGATCTGACCCGGCGAGAAATTCAAGCGCTAAGTTGAGAGTGTCGTAAGTCGATTGAAATGTTTCAGCAACAGAGTCAGATTCAGCAACATCGATATTGTCTGCACTCATTTTGCGGTTAGCAAGAAATAGCAGTTCACAAGCTAAATCGTGATCAACTCCGCCTGCAAGAATTTCGGCAAGCAGGCTATGCGGTTCGGCTTGGGTCAGAAGCGCTGCCGGATTGTGTAGATTGTCCGCCTCAAGGTGGAAATCACTCTTTCCACCGATTCTGAAAGTTTCAGGATCTTTGAAACTATAAATTTCTCTTGCTTCAATGGCAGGGATAATCCCCAGGTCGAGGAGGCGATTGCTGCGAGTTTGGTAGACTTCCTCTTCCAGAACGGAAAAAATTTCACTGCGGATCATTTCCATAATCAGCAGATAGCTCTCCTGTTCGCGATCTGACCAGATTTTTAGAATGGCACCGATAACCTTTGCGGCATCTTCGCTGGAATATTCTATATCGTAGAGCCCCTCCAAGCGCTTGGCATTTTCTGCATCATCATCATCGAAGGCTTCCAATCCCCGGGTGATAAACAGATGTTTCTTGAGAAACAATGCGAGAATTTCCGGTTCCATCTGTCGAACCAATTGGCAGATCTTTTCCTCTCCCGTACCCAGAAGAAGTTGCAGCCAATACAGTGAAAGGACTGGACTCAAATTGTCTGCATCCCAGCAGTCAAGATCGAGCAGGGTGGTTAACTGTTCGGTGCTGGCCAACATGAGTAACTCGGTCGAATATTCAGCACCAAGTTCGTTAATAGTCAGGTACAATTCTTGTGGATGGAGTTGGGGGATCAGTTTTTCTATTTGTTGCGCATTGATGAGCAGGTCATATTTTTGTTTGCCACGTGCTTGATGTATCAGATGCAGTTGTTCATCGGTCGTCAGGGCATTATATTCTGTCAGTGAAATATTACGTTCTTGACGCAGAAGTGTCAGATGTCCGACTTGACGTTTTGCTGGAAGGGAGATTTTAGTCATGCTTGTTGCTCCAGTTTATATAGTTTTGCTGAAAAAGCGTCACTCTAAAGCAGAAGGGGAAAATGTGCAATCAGGATCAACACCAAAGATTTCCAAGCGGGTGCTTTCTCTTCTATTTGTCGTCGGGAATTGCTAGTCTTGTCATTCTGCTGACTAAATCAGGTATTTTGTGAATCAATTTATCAATAATCTATCGATTAAAACAAAAATGACCCTGGTTATCATGTTATCCAGTGTGGTTTTGCTGTTTATAATTAGCAGTATTGTTCTGGTTGCAGAAATCTATGCAACTCGGGCTGTCCAGACCCAAGAGCTGAGACTTCTGGCTAATACCCTTTCAGCTAATAGTCAACAACCTCTTGTCTTGGGTCAATATGCCAAGGTTGAGTCACTGCTTGCATCATTACTTCAGCAGAAAAATATCCATGCTGCTTACCTTTTTGATAAAAAAGGAACTCCGGTTGCAGAATATTTGAAACAACAAGACTCTCAATTTGTTTTGCAATCGCTGCAAAATGACTTCAGGGAAACACATAAATCTTTCTGGACAACTTCAACAACGGAACAGCAACTTTACAGTAAAAAGCATTTCAGCTTGTTTACGCCTGTTGTTTATGAAGGAAAACAAATCGGTACGCTCTATATTGTGAGTGATTTGAGCCGTCTATATGGTCAATTAAGTGGTGTGGCATTTGCGATTACTCTTGCTTTGCTGCTGCTGATACCATTCTCGTGGTTGCTTGCAGGTCGCTTGCAAAAACCAGTTTCAATTCCGCTACTACAGCTTGCCTCCTTGATGGAGGATATTTCGCAGGTTAAAGATTATTCTATTCGGGCAGAAAAAGTAGGTAGCGATGAAATTGGTACCTTGGTTGATGGTTTTAACAGGATGCTAGAGCAAATTGAATTACACCAAGTCCATTTAGCTGAACATCAAACTTATTTGGAACGGACAGTTTCCTATCGAACCGCAGAACTGCGTTCAGCAGTTACAGAACTTGAGCTTGCAAGTCAGCGGGCTGAAGCGGCCAATGAGGCAAAGTCACATTTTCTTTCGCGAATGACTCACGAACTAAGAACCCCCTTAATCGGGGTTCGCCGGGGTGGGAATGCTTCTAGGGCTGCTGATGGCGTTTCTGGCGGTCTATCTGGGATTGAGCCAGCATGTGTCCGGATTAGGGATTACACTGTTTGCCACCGGTCTGGCCATGTTCATTTACCGGCTGCATTTCGGTTC
>JASJGT010000144.1:0-8165 GCA_033791405.1 Desulfuromusa sp. | reverse complement strand
ATGGTTGTTTGAACTGGTTGTAGGTGAATATGGCCTTTGGACCTTGGGGATTCGCTATGCGGTTGCGTTGGTTCTGCCAATTGTTGGTACCTTTTTCCTAGTTTTTTCGTTATTGGAAGATACTGGATACTTTCCACGACTGGCTCTGTTGGTTGATCGACTGTTTAAGACAATCGGCTTGTCGGGTCGTGCCGTTATTCCGATTGTCCTCGGTTTTGGTTGTGACACTATGGCAACTCTGGTGACGCGGACTCTGGAGACAAAACGTGAACGGATCATTGCGACAATGTTATTGGCGCTGGCTATTCCGTGCAGTGCGCAACTGGGAGTCATTTTAGGATTATTATCCGCGGCACCAGATGCGTTGTTTGTCTGGACGGTATTTCTGTTGCTGCTTTTCTTGTTTATTGGGTTTCTGGCAGCAAAGGTGTTACCAGGTGAAAACCCGGTTTTCTATATGGAAATTCCTCCACTGAGGTTTCCGCAACTGCGTAATGTGATGGTAAAAACCCTGACCAGGATGCAGAGTTACTTTGTTGAAATTCTTCCCCTGTTTCTGTTTGCATCGGTGGTTCTTTGGGCTGGTAAAATGACCGGAACGTTGGAAAATGTCATCAATGTTTTTTCTCCGGTTGTTAAAGCTATTGGACTTCCCGTTGAAGTGACTACAGCATTTGTATTTGGTTTTTTTCGCCGTGATTTTGGTGCTGCCGGTCTTTATGATTTACAAACATCCGGGTTGTTAACTGTGGCGCAATTGACAGTTGCAGCGGTGACTTTAACGCTATTTGTCCCCTGTGTTGCCCAGTTCCTGGTGATGATCAAGGAACGTGGTATCAAGGTTGCTATGGTTATATTTGTTTTTGTGACAGTTATGGCATTCTCTTCGGGCTGGGTTCTTAACAGATTTCTGCTTGTAACCGGCTTGTTGGCATGAACTGTGGTTTTTGTCATAGGGAAATAGAAGAAGTTGTTGGCGCTCCTGCAGGTGGCAAAAGTTGTGGAGCCTGTTTGGGGGGCTGTCACAAAATACATTGCCCCTATTGCGGTTATGCTAATCCGGCTCCGGGAAAGTTTTTAGGTCGGTTTTTGCGGAACAAACAAGATCTCACGAAAAAACAAAAGGATAAATAGTATGGAACGACTTTCAGAAAAAGCGGAAGAAATTCTCGAATCCCTCTGGGTGATGACGGTTGAAGGAGACAATGTTGGCTGTTTGCTGACATCCCTTAAAGTTAATCTTGATTCTGAGGAACTGGTTGAACTGATCAGACTTTCCTATGTTGAAATTCGGGGTGATCGGGTCTGCCTGCGAAAAGAAGGTCGCCCGGAAGCGCAGATGACTGTTCGCAGACATCGCTTGGCTGAGCGCTTAACCATGGATATCCTTGGGATAGCTGGGGATGAAGGAAACGAGCAAGCGTGTGAATTTGAACACTTGTTGCGTCAAGGGGTCGATACCAAGCTTTGTACTTTACTGAATCATCCAACCACTTGCCCCCATGGAAATCCAATTCCTCCAGGTGAATGCTGTATTGAGGCGCGGCAGCAGGGTCAACCAGGAATTGTTGCCCTCACTGAACTGAAATCTGGTGAATCTGGAGAGATCGCTTACTTGGCTGCAAGTGATGATAAAAAAATGCAAAAGTTAATGAGTATGGGGGTGTTGCCAGGAAGTCACCTGCTCCTGGTACAGAAATTCCCCAGCTATATTTTTAAGGTTGGGAACTCGCAGTTCGCGGTAGATGATACGTTGGCAAGGGAGATTCATATACGTCGATCGGTGAAATAACGTACCAAGTCGTTTTCTTCAAACGAAATTAAATACATTTTAAATTTGCATGTTACTGCTGAAGGGATTGAAACCCCTGAGCAAAATAAGTTTCTTGAATATTATCGTTGTAACGGAGTGCAAGGCCTCCTGTTTAGTCGACCGTTGTCCGCAGCTGAGATTTCTGAACTGTTGAATAATGTCTCAAATGTCGTCGAAGAAGTGATGTAGTACATTTCGAGCCTATAGATCTTTTTCTGTATGTCAGGGTTCTGTATGAGTCGCACTGAAGAAATGTTGAATTCGCAAAATGCTGTTGATCCGAATCTTCTTTTTATTGAAGAAAATGCTCGTTACAAGTTAAGTTTCAGGCTCGAAAACGGGCAAATGGAATGTCTGGCTGAAATTGAAATTTTCCCCGATGTAATACCTCAAACAGAGAAATCGCTCCCCACGGGAGAGGATGAATTTGTCGATCTAAATGATGAAAATGAAAAACAAGAAGTTGTCCCTGTCGCCGTTATTGAAAATTCAGAACCAATCATCACACCTCCTGATCTGCTCTGGTTTCTCCAGAAAAATAGCATAATTCAGACCATTGACTACCCAGCTGTCTATGATTTTTGCGCCACAATCGAGCTGGGAATGACTCCGCCAGAGACAGTTTTGGCTCGTGGCGTTGAACCGATCAGTGGTGCTGATGGCTGGTTTGATTTGACAGTTAAAATTTCCGGTAAAGGCGCTGATTTCAAAGAAGATGAGAAAGGTAATATCGATCTAAAGAGTCTCAATGCCTATAGTGAGATTGAGCCGGATCAAAAACTTGGCATAGTACACCCTCCTCAGGAGGGCACTCCGGGAATTAATGTGTTGGGGTTGCCGATTCCTGCTGAGCCGGGGAGACTGTTTGAACTGGTCGCCGGGGAGGGAGCTATTCTGAAATATGATGATCGGGTTGCCTTTGCTGAAAAGGCGGGTCGGGCGTTGTTGGAAAAACAGATCATTTCAGTCGTTGATCAGCTCGTTGTTCCGGGTGATGTTGACCTGAACATTGGCGATATCGATTTTCACGGTTTTGTCGAGGTGAAGGGGGATGTGCCGGACGATTTTGATATTAAAGCCAGTAAAGGGATCAAAGTTTCCGGGGCCGTTGGAGCATGCCATCTTGAATCGGCAGGCTCCGTTGAGATTGCCAGTATGGCGGGGAAGGAGATCGGGCGGATTGTCTGCCATGGTGATCTGCATGCCAACTATCTCAATCAGGTCACAGTTGTCTGTTTTGGCGATGTTTATGTGACCAATGAAATCCGCAATTCTGTAATTAAATCGACCGGTAAGGTTATTATTGAACGTGGTTCAATTATTGGTGGTCGCTGTACGGCAATGGATGGTATCGAGACAAAAGATCTTGGCACCAGTTCCGGTCTAAAAACCAGAGTTGTTGCCGGGGTTTATTTTCCCGATGCTGACCGGTTTGACTATCTGCGCGAACAGTTGTTGAGCATTAACCGGCAGATTCAATCAATCAATGAAGCAATCGAACCACTGAAACGCTATCTGCAAAAGAATGGCAGTATCGTTTCTTCAGCCGAAAAACGGTTGTCTATTCTCAATGAACAGCTGATTAAGCTGCAGCAGGAAAAAAAACATTTCAACGCCGAAATTGCGGCGTCAACTCCCCAGGAATTTGATAGCAAAAATCCCAAAATTAATATTTTGAAAGCATTGAGGGAAGGGGTATTCATCACTCTTGGTAAGGCCACCGAAGAAATCAAGATCGAACGTACCGGCCCCATGTCAATTATTGAAAACACCCGTGACGGTGGCTTGCGCTATCTGACGTTGACTCCGATGCAGGTTATGGCAACGCAGATTGAAGAAGAACTTCTTACGGAAGAAATCGATCCGTTTGATGCAGAAAATGAGACGGATCAATAGCTTTCTCTGCCCGTAGTTTTGCACACCTAATTCCATTCCTGAAATCAATCTTTGTCCTTTTTTTACAATAAAAATAATTTGAAGACAAATTATGACTAATTTTGCTATAATTTCAAATCGATAGAATTTACACATAAATTTCATAAAAACAGAGGCCAATATGACTGGAAAACAATTATTGCTGAAAGCGTTGAAGGATCGAGGAGTAAGGCACATTTTTGGCTATACTGGTGGAGCGATCATGCCGATATTTGACGAAATGGAAAAGTTGGATATCTTCAAGTTTGTCATGTCACGCCATGAGCAGGGAGCGGCTTTTATGGCTCAGGGGATGTCCCGTGCTTCACTTTCTACCGATTCTCCACAGATCGGTGTTTGTATGTCCACTTCTGGCCCCGGAGCGATGAATCTGGTCACTGGGATTGCCGATGCCCACATGGATTCGGTGCCGATGATGGCGATTACCGGGCAGGTAGCAACCGGGGTTATCGCGACTGATGCTTTTCAGGAAAGTGATGTTGTTGGGGTGATGATGCCCATCAGTAAACAGACCTACATGCCGCTGATCGCTGAAGAGATTGAAAAGACCATTCATGAAGGCTTCTATGTGGCCACCACTGGCCGCGGAGGACCGATTCTGGTTGATATCCCTAAGGATGTGCAAAATCAGCAGGTTGGTGAAGAATACCAGTTTGATGCGAAAACATATCGCCCCCATCTGCCCGGGTATTTTCATACACCAACTCCCGAACGTGAACCGATACAGCGTGCGATCGAAATGATTAACAAAAGTGAAAGACCGGTGATCTTTTGCGGTCATGGAGTCATTAATAGTAATGCGGGAGAGTTACTACAAGAGCTTGCAGAAAAGGTCAATATTCCCGTTGCCTTTACCTTGCATGGTTTATCGGCAATGCCGGCCGATCATCCCTTAAGTTTGGGCATGATGGGGATGCATGGCACGGTCGAGGCTAACCGCGTGATTATGGAAGCTGACCTGCTGATCTCGTTCGGCATGCGCTTTGATGATCGCGTTACCGGGAAACTGAGTGAATATGCGCAGAATGCAGATGTTATTCATGTCGAGATTGATCCCTCGGAGATCGATAAAAATGTCAAAACCTCAGTCGCCATCAATGCCGATGTCTACCGTACTCTGCATGTTCTGCTTGGTGATCCGATGCTGACTTTTCAACCAAGGCGCCGCTGGTGGGATAAAATTGCCGTTTTCCGCAAGGTGATGGCTGACGATTTGAAAATGGAAATTGAAAAAGGGCTTGGCGATGATAATAAGCTGCTGATGAAATCGATTATCCATCAACTATCAGAATTGACCGAAGGGCGTGATCTGATCGTTCCTGATGTTGGACAGCATCAGATGATGGCGGCTCGCTTCTATAATTATCAGACCAATAATAGCTGGTTTGCTTCCGGTGGTGCTGGAACTATGGGTTGCTCACTGCCGATGGCAATCGGGGTAAAACTGGCCCGACCAGAAGAACAAGTCTGGTCGATCAGTGGAGATGGTGGTTTTCAGATGAATGCCCAGGAACTGGGGACCATCATGGAGCAGCAAATCGACCTGAAGATTATTATTCTCAACAATGGTCATCTCGGTATGGTGAGACAATGGCAGACTTTCTTTTTTGATGGTCGTTATGCGGGAACTCCGATGCAAAGTCCAGATTTTGGTTTGCTGGCAAAAGCCTATGGGATTCCGCACCGAAAGGTCGAAAAACTAAAAGATGTCGCTCCGGCTCTCCAGGAAGCAATCAATCACCGCGGGGCAATTGTTCTAGAATTTGTCTGCGATCCATCAGAAGTGATATTGCCGATGGTTCCATCCGGGGGTGGTTTTGACACAATGATTATTCAACATCCGCAGGCTGAAGCTGCAAAAAATGAAGGAGAAGCCGCATGAAGAAACGTGCCATTCTGGCTTTTATGCTTGATCGCCCCGGGGTATTGAACAAGGTCTCGCTGCTGATTCGGAAAAAGATGTACAACGTTGATACTCTGACCGTTTGCCGTTCACGGATCCCAGGAGTCAGCCGGATGACAATCACTTTGGAAGAGGGGGATGAAGCCAAAGTGACTCAGATCATAAAGCAGCTGGAAAAGTTTACGGAGGTCATATCAGCTAAGGAGTTGGATACAGACCACAGTTACTGGCGTGAGGTTGCTATTGTCAAGCTGGAAGTTGATGTTGCCCATTTGGAGGCTTTCCACGGACGTTATAATTTCGAGATTCTAGAGCAAAAAAGCGAGGATATCCATCTTTTGCAAGTATCTGGTTCGACCCGGAGTATCGATGCCTTTCTCGATGAGCTGGGACAGGAACATATTATCGAAATTGCCCGAACCGGGGTTACAGCGATGGAAAAATAATGGGGAATTTATGAAACGGCGTAGCGAACTGATTACCGGGAAGCAGGGGGAACCAAGCTGGGTTGAGAGAACTGCTTCACGTACTATGCTGCGGGCAGTACGCTTTTCTGATGAGGATTTTGCTAAGCCCTTGATTGCTTTGGCGGTTCCTTACTCTAATGGCACCCCTTGTAATGATCAACTTCGCGAACTGGGAGATCTGCTGCAAACAGAGATTGAAGCTGCAGGTGGCAAGGCGATTGTTTTCGGGACTCCGGTCGTGTCCGACGGTATTTCCATGGGCACCGAGGCGATGAAATATTCATTGGTCAGCCGCGAAGTGATTGCCGATGCCATTGAACTGATGACCGAAGGGTACCAGGTTGATGGAGTGATCACCCTGTCGGGTTGTGACAAAACCATCCCCGCCGCATTGATGCCGATTGCGCGTAATAATCTGGTTGGTTTGACTCTGTATGGGGGCAGTATTTTGCCGGGTCAGCATGGGGGGAAAGATCTCAATATCGTCAGTGCGTTTGAGGGGATCGGAGCTCATTCAGCGGGAAAAATAGACGATCAGGAATTGCACGCTATTGAATGTCATGCCTGCCCTGGTGCTGGCTCCTGTGGCGGGATGTACACGGCAAATACCATGGCGTCAGCAATTGAAGCGATGGGGATGAGTATGCCTGGATCTTCATCGAATATGGCGGTAGATCGCAACAATCAAATTTCTGCTGACAAGCGCCAAGACGCACGCCGCAGTGCGCAAGCCCTGGTTGGTTTGCTCAAACAGGGGGTGACGGCAAGAGCAATCATGACGCGTAAAGCGTTTGAGAATGCTTTGACCGTAGCCTGGGCGCTTGGTGGCTCGACCAATGCTGTTTTGCATCTGCTGGCATTAGCCAGAGAAGCGCAGGTTGAACTCTCTCTCAAAGATATTTCAGCGATAACGGCTAAAGTTCCATTACTCGGAAATTTCAAGCCCTTTGGCCAATATTTAATGAATGACCTGCATCAACTGGGCGGTGTGCCGATGGTGATGAAGTTGTTGCTGGATGCAGGGTTTCTGTATGGTGACTGTCTCACGGTGACAGGAAAAACAATTGCCGAAAATCTGGCCGATGCTTCTGAATTCCCCGCCAATCAGGATGTGCTGTTTCCTGTTAACGCTCCCTATGCCGAGCCCCGTCGACATATCCGGATTCTATACGGCAATCTGGCTGAAGAGGGTTGCGTATTAAAGCAGAGTGGGAAAGCATTGAAAAATATGCGCGGTCCGGCCAGGGTCTTTGAGCGAGAAGAAGATGCTTTGGCGGCTATTCTGGGTGGTCAAATTCACCCGAGTGATATCCTTGTTATCCGTTACGAAGGCCCAAAAGGGGGTCCTGGCATGCGCGAGATGCTTTCTCCTTCGGCAGCACTGATGGGTGCCGGGTTGGGAGACAGTGTGGCGTTGATCACCGATGGCCGCTTTTCTGGTGGTACTCACGGTATTATGATTGGGCATGTCGCACCGGAAGCTCAGGTCGGCGGAACTCTTGCTTTGGTTGTTGAGGGAGATCAGATTGAAATTAATCTGGAGGATGAGAAATTATCGCTGCTGGTTGATAGTCTCGAACTCGAACAGCGACGAACAGCTTGGCAATCTCCACCCGTGTTTTACCAACGCGGAGTTCTGGCCAAGTATGCACGACTGGTATCTTCGGCATCGGCGGGAGCTGTGACGAGTTGATAATCTGTATAGTTTGAGTACTTAACCTTAGCTGAAGGGATGTAGAGTCTGCTGAAGAGCTACCATATAGTGATGTGGTTATTTTTGGAAAAGAGCTTATCGATCGGGTTCCACACAGACTCTTGTGGGGTACAGACTGGCCTCATGTAATGATGAAGAAACGTATGGTGGATGATGGCCTCCTAACCGATACAATTCTCAGATATACAGACGATGAAAACATCAGGAATATAATTTTGGTGGACAACCCTGCCAAGCTTTACCAATTCTAGAGACAAAGAGTGGGATACCTCGAAGGAAAACCCAAGATTCTCTTGAATTATCAATAATCTGGCATGCTCCATTTAAGGCAAT